>NZ_JAUPTE010000115.1:0-15693 GCF_036701705.1 Microcoleus sp. w1-18aA5
CTTATTCTCTCCCGGCGCGGTGGCTTTAGTTCTTCTCAAAGCCACCGTTCTCATCTTTATTTAGTCTAAAGTACAGTGGATTAAATCAGCGTTCATCCGCGTTCCTGTGCGGTTAAAAATAAAAAAATCTAATTCTTATGACAATTAGATTGCACCTCAATTTCTTCACAAACCAATTCAGCAATTTTTTTCGCCGCCCCCGATTCTCCTCGAACCGCACGCAATCGATCGCCCATCTGTGCTAATTTTTCAGGATGGCTCAGATAGTCGATCGCCAATTGAGCAATTACTTCCGGTTCCAGCTTGCCAATTAACTCCGGCACAATCTCCTCCTGTGCCCAAATATTCGGCCAAGCATAAAGCTTTCCCTTTCCCAATTGCCAGATTAGCCAATTAATCACCGTCGCAAAAACTGAACCGACTAACGGCAAACTTGCCAGCAATCCCGGCAAACCATCCCAAGCTTTCATCGCATCCAATTGCTGCGTCGGAATCAAAACAATCATCGGTACGGCTAACGAACCTAATTCCGCAGTATTCGCTCCCACAGTAGTTAAACACAGGCTGCATTCTGATAGCAAATCGTAAGCGGGTGTCTGCGTCCAAAGTTCTATTTGTAAACCATTTGCTGTCTGCAAAAACGGCCGTTCTGTTAAATGAAGTTCGGCGCTAGCGTTCTCAAATAAATGCAGGTAAGGATTTTGTTCAGGGTCGGCAAAACCTGCTAGAGTTTGCACATCTATGGTAGGAGCAACGGGAATAACAAAGCGAGTTTCAGGGCGGATGTGGTGGATGGATTGGGCGATCGACAAACATAACGGTACACCTAAAGCTAATTTCGCAGCTTTAGAACCGGGCAACAATCCAATTAATTCTATTTTCTGTAGGGGTACTGCCCCATCTTTGGCGTCCGATTTTCGATTACCTACTTCTGCGATCAAATCTCCGACAACTGTAAATTTATTAGCATATTTTTGGGGAATTTTACCAAAAATTTGTGGTTTCATCACCGCAAATTTATCAATCCATCGATACCACCGCGCGTCCCATTCAGCATAAATAACAGTGCGATATTTTAGCCTTTTGCCAATAACAACCGTAAAAAATTGATCGCCACCTAAAAACAAAACAACTCCTGTTTCATACCAATCCCAATTTTCAGCAGTTTTGCCCGACAATAAGAATGGAAAAAAATGCTCCGGTGCTTGCACTCTGTCAACTTCTGGGTAGGAAGATGCGAATTGCGCTTCTTTCCCCGTGGCGTGCGGACAGGGGGACAGCACCACAGAGATGCGGGCTTGAGTACCCGCGTTTCCCAACTGCTCGCGCAAAGCTTGCACGGCGGGACGCACCCAAGTTGCCAATTCTCCGGGGCCGTTGGAGAGGATTAAAATATCTACTGCCATAGGATTTAAAATTTGAAAGGATGCAACGGAGATTTTATGACAGATTTAATTAATGCCGTCAAGACGAGTGATCTTGTGGCTGTAGAAAGTGCGATCGAACAGTGTGCAGATATCAATGCCAAAGATGAGGAAGGTGCGACTGCTTTGACGACTGCGGCTGAGGCTGGCAATCCGGCGATCGTCAAAAAATTGCTGGCTGCAGGTGCCGGGCCCAACAGTCAGGATAATGACGGGTGGACGCCGTTAATGAGTGCCGCTGCTGCCGGACATACGGAGATTGTACAGCTTTTGCTGGAGGCGGGGGCGGATGTGAATGCTAAAACTAATTTTGGTTTGACGGCTTTGATGAGTGCTGCAGGCAGCGGGCGCACTCCAGTTGTGGAATTTTTAATCGATAAAGGAGCTGATATCAAAGCGTATGATAATAATACTTGGACTGCGTTAATTTGGGCGTCTTCGGAGGGTCACAAAGATGCGGTTGAGGTTTTGAAGCTAGCGCGCGATCGCCATTAAAGACTTAGAAACCGGGTTTATTGGAGAAACCCGGTTTCTGGAGGGTACAATTAATTATCGCACTCCCCAGCAGCAATCAGACAAATCCCGAATAGCTGCGATATTTCTATCCAAGTAAAAGTACCCCAAAAGAAGATTGTGGTAATAAATTCAACTTGAGATTTCCGCCACCTTCAATAACTGCGATCGTGTCAAATCTACTAATTCCCGAAGTTCCATCGGGAAGGGAGACAGACAAGCCGTTCGTTTGGATAGCTAAATCTCGATTGTTGTTGATCGGAAATATCAAGATATTATTGAAGGAATTCACTGTAAGCTGAATGCTATCCTGACCTTGGGTAAATTTCCGAATTGTAGCAAAACCCAGTCCAAGGTAGAAAGATTTATATCCAATCACAAACACTCTACTGTTATATACAGGCTGCGCTAACACGAATGTATCGGCGCCGGGTCCCCCAATCAGAGTATCGAATTCGTTGCTGCCGTCACTTCCAGACACTCCGGCACTCAAGCCTGCAGAGCTTGTTACTCCAATTAATTCGACATTCCCCACTATACCAGTGAGGGTGTCATTGCCGGAAGTTCCGATAAAAGTAGCAGACCTGTTTGGCTCGTTTTTTCCGAAATTGAAGTAGTGTTCCCGACCAGTTGTCAAAGCTCCAGAGTAGACCAAGGGTCTAATGTCAGAGTTTCTATTCAAGTATACTGCTTCCAAGAAAGAAGTACCAAGCAGTCTATCTCTGATGCCGAATTGAATGAAGTGCTGGTAGCCACTTTTAAAGTTATTCTCAATAAACGACGGCAAATCTCGGTTAGTTGCTACATAAAATGCTTCGTCATAATTTGGCGATACGCGCGATCGACTCCTGTTCGTAACCGTATTAGATAAAGTGATCTAGTCCTGAAGCAAAAGGTGCGTTTGGGTTGTTGGGAGTGCGGACAAAGGGTTTAAGGTCTGGATTTCCCTCAAGGTAAGTTTCTTCGTCAAAGTAACGCGATACTTTGGTCAGACCGCCGGCTTGACCGAACTTTTCAAAGTGTTCTCTGCCGGATTTTATAATTCCTGCATCAATAGCGGCCTTCACCCAAGGATATTGCGCCCGGTAGTATGGTTCGTCAAAAATTGCGTAGTTAGCCATGTTTTTATACTACGGATTTAATGATTTTTATATTTAGAAACCTGGTTTATGAACCGTACAATTAATTAATAAAGTTGTCAACTTTCTGTCATGGTACTATTGGAGACTGACCCGATGAACACGGTTCTCGGTATTTGACAACCGAAGCAAAAGCTGAGCCAGCCGAAGAACAACTCGATCGCTATCGACAGCAATTTGGCAACTGCTATAATCTGAGTTTAGTAGGGTGCGTTATTAACGCACCTACCATGTTAACCGAGAAAGAGATAACCGAGGTTCCGGTTATTTAAGGAATAGGTAGAAAGTGCCGTCTCCCTGTGGCTGAGTTGTAGAAAAAGATAAATTTTCTCCCTCAATAATACCAATTGTTTCATATCTTGGGCTGAGGATTATGAACTCGTTAGCATCCCCCATTGTTGTGTAGATATCGGGACTTCCTGCCAACTGGATCTTGTCATTGTCTTGATCAAAGTTCCGAATTCTAACTATACCGGGGGTAGTCGCATAGAGTTGACGGGATGTGGGATTACCGGAGGTAGCAGGAACTCCGAGTACGAATGTATCTCTCCCAGGGCCGCCGATCAGGACATCAGATTCATAAAATCCAAAGCTTTCATACTGCCGATTGCCTTGGGGATCGATACCTACTTCCACTCCAATCAGTTCGGTATTCCCCACACCAACACCAGTGAGGATGTCATCGCCGGAAGTTCCGACAAAAGTAGCGGATCGGTTGGGCTCGTTTTTCCCGAAATTGAAGTAGTGTTCCCGACCAGTTTTCAAGGCTCCAGAGTTGACAAATGGCACAATGTCGGGGTTTTCTTTTAAGTATTCCGGTTCAAAAAATGAAGTCCCAAAACGACCGTCTTTGAGTCCGAATTGAATGAAATGCTGGTAGCCTGATTTGAACGTTCCGTTCTGAACGAACGATCGCAACTCTGAGTTATTTGCCAAATAAAACTCTTCGTTGTATTCAGGTGACACGCGGGTGCGACCCTGTTCGTAGCCCAACTGAATAAAGTGATCGATGCCAGACGCAAAAGGCGCGTTTGGATTGTTTGGGGTGCGAAGCAGGGGAGCAATATCTAGATTTTGAGCTAGATAGGTTTCTTCGTCAAAGTAACGCGATACTTTGGTCAGGCCGCTGGCTTGACCGAACTTTTCAAAGTGTTCTCTGCCGGATTTTATAATTCCTGCATCAATAGCCGGTTTCACCCAAGGATATTGCGCCAGGTAGTATGGTTCGTCAAAAATGTCATAATTAGTCATAAATTTTGCTCCAAGCTTAGTCTGCTTACTTATCGGTTAAACTTGACCCACTATTACTAATTCTACTGGCTCAGTATATCAAGTTAATTATTGTTAAGCCTGTTTTATTATTTTGATGGCAAACACAAAAGTGCGATCGCACTTTTTTTGAAAGAGCGATCGCACTTCTCAGCAGCAATCAGCCAAATTACCAATAGCTTCGAGATTTCTAGCCAAGTAGAGGTAGAGAACCTCTAGATTCTGGTAAGAGATTCAACTTGAGATTTCCGCCGCCTTCAATAACAGCGATCGTGTCAAAGCTACTAATTCCCGAAGTTCCATCTGGAAAGTAAACGAACAAGCCGTTCGTTTGGATAGCTAAATCTCGATTGTTGTTGATGGGAAATATCAAGAATTTATCTAAAGAAGGTTGGATATCACTTGTTGCTAGCTGAATGCTATCCTGACCTTGGGTAAAGTTCCGAATTGTAGCAAAACCAGACCCGATATATAACTTTGTTGGGGAACTGTATCCCTTACCACCAGTACCTTGTACAACGTCTCCGAGTACGAATTTATCGCGACCGCTACCGCCAGTGAGAGTATCGAATTCATTACTGCCCTCACTTTCATAATTTCGGCCGGGGATGGAAAAAGCACCACCTGTACCTAAACCTACTTCAACTCCAATTAATTCGGTATTCCCCACCCCAGCACCGGTAATGATGTCATTCCCGGAACTTCCGATAAAAGTCGCAGAGCGGCTTGGATCGTTTTTGCCGAAATTGAAGTAGTGTTCCCGACCAGTTTTCAACGCTCCCGATTCGACAAACGACTGAACATCGGAGTATTTATTTAAGTATTCTTTTTCAAAAAAAGAAGTCCCAAACTGACCGTCTTTGATGCCGAATTGAATGAAATGCTGGTAGCCGTTTTTAAAAGTTCCATTCTGAATAAATGGCTGCAACTGTCGGTTATTTGCTACATAAAACGCTTCGTCATACTCAGGCGATACGCGAGTGCGACCTTCTTCGTAACCATATTGGATAAAGTGGTCTAGGCCAGTCGCAAAAGGTGCATTTGGGTTGTTGGGGGTGCGGACTAAGGCAGCGATATCTGGGTTGCCAGCAAGGTAAGTAGCTTCGTCAAAATACCGCGATACTTTGGTTAAGCCACCGACTTGACCGAATTTTTCAAAGTGTTCTCTTCCAGATTTGATGACTCCTGCATCAATGGCGGGTTTGACCCAAGGATATTGAGCAAGGTAGTATTGTTCGTCAAAAATTGCGTAACTAGCCATGTTTTTTTATTGCGGCTTTAATGAGCTGTTTATGCAATTTATCAATAGTCGGAAACTGAGACAATTACCTGATCGGGTGATTTTTTCCAAGTGTCAGTCAAATCTCACTTAAGCTATATAAAGATTTCGTAATTAATCGTTGTTTATTTGAGAACGTAAAGTGCGATCGCGGAATGCGAGTTGTTGGCAGAGGAAAGTGCGATCGCACCGACAGCATCCCAAAGAAAATTCTGAATATATTCGATATTTCTACCCAAGCAAAGATCTAATAACACTAGATCCTGGTAATAGATTCAAATTGAGATTGCCGCCACCTTCAACAACAGCGATTGTGTCAAAGCGACTGGCTATGAAAACTCCATTCTCAACGACGGGAAAGCCATTCGTTTGGATAGCTAAATCTCGATTATTGTTGATTGAAAACACCAATAGTTGATCTAAGGGAATCCCTGTCTGGATGGTATCCTGACCTTGAGTAAAGTTCCGAATTGTAGCAAAACCTGGGCCGATGTAGAACTGTCTGGATGAGAGGGTTCCTCCCCTGAAGCCAACAATGTCACCGAGCACGAATTTATCACGGCCGCTACCGCCAGTGAGAGTATCGAATTCATTGCTGCCGTCACTTTCATAATTTCGGGGGCCGGGATAGATAACACCTACTTCAACTCCAATTAATTCGACCTTCCCTACCCCTACACCTGTGAGGATGTCATTACCGGAAGTTCCGACAAAAGTTGCCTCGCGGCTTGCCTCGAATTGCCCAAACTTGAAGTAATGTTCCCGACCAGTTTTTAAGGTTCCAGAGCTGATAGTCTCAAACACATTGAATAAGTATCCCGGTTCAAAGAAAGATGTTCCAAAACGACCTTCTTTTACCCCGAATTGAATGAAATGCTGGTAGCCATTTTTAAAAGTTCCATTCTGAATAAACGGCTGCAAATCTCGGTTAGTTGCTACATAAAACGCTTCGTCATACTCAGGCGATACGCGAGTGCGACCCTCTTCGTAACCGTATTGGATAAAGTGATCTAAGCCTGTAGCAAACGGCGCGTTTGGATGGACTGTGCGGACAAAGGGTTTAAGGTCTGGATTTCCTTCAAGGTAAGTATCTTCGTCAAAATACCGCGATATTTTTGTGATACCGGCGGCTTGACCAAATTTTTCAAAGTGTTCTCTTCCTGATTTGATGATTCCTGAATCAATGGCTGGTTTCAGCCACGGATATTGCGAAAGGTAGTATTGTTCGTCAAAGATATCGTAATTCATAGTTTGCTGTTTAAAGTAAAGTACGATCAAAAAAAAAGTCATCAATCATCAGTATTAACTAATGACCAATGACCGATGACTAATGACTAATGACTAACCAATCAAGAAAGTACCGTTACCGTTAGATTCTTGGAAACTCAAATTCAAACTTGCTCCTCCTTCAATCACGCCGAGCACGTCTCCAAAACGCTGGATTGACAAATTGTTGCCAACCGGAGTCAGGCTGTAGCCGTTTAAAGAAGTTCCTTGCAGTTGGATAAAATCGCTTTCTATGTCGAAGTTGCGAATGGTAGCTTGACCGTTACCCAAATACAGCGGTGTCGGGCTAAAATTCCCGGCTGTAGCAGGAACTCCAAGTACGAATGTATTGGTTCCCGGAGCACCAATCAAGACATCGAATTCATTGGTGCCAAAGCTTTCATACTGTCGGTTGCGTTGCGAATCTAGACCTACTTCCACTCCCACAAGTTCTACATCCCCGACGCCAACACCAGTTAAAACATCGTTGCTGCGGCTGCCGACAAAAGTTGCGTCGCGGGCAGGCTCAAATTGTCCAAAATTGAAGAAGTGTTCCCGGCCTGTTCTCAAGTTTCCAGAGTTGACAAACGGCACAATATCGGGGTTTTCTTTTAAGTATTCCGGTTCAAAAAATGAAGTCCCAAACCGACCGTCTCTGATTCCGAATTGAGTGAAATGGTCGAATCCTGATTTGAAAGTTCCGTTCTGAACGAACGGTGCGACATCTGAGTTGTTTGCTAAATAAAAATTTTCGTTGTACTCAGGGGATACTTGGGTGCGGCGCTGTCCTTCATCGTAACCGAACTGGATAAAGTGATCGAGGCCGGTCGCAAAAGGTGCGTTTGGGTTGACTGTGCGGACGAAGGGTGCTAGGTCTGGATTCCCAGCAAGGTAAGCATTTTCGTCAAAATAACGCGATACTTTAGTTAGACCGCCAGCTTGACCAAATTTTTCAAAGTGTTCTCTCCCGGATTTGATTACTCCTGCATCAATCGCTGGTTTGATCCAAGGATATGAGGCCAGGTAGAATTGTTCGTCGAAAATTGCGTAGTTAGCCATGTTTCCCCCTTAAGGTTGGGATGAGTTTGAGAGTTTATAGCAATTAGCTTTCCATGAACTCGATCGCCGATCAGGAATTTACACCAAACTGACGTTATGAAATGGTTTTAAGTTCCTGGTATAATATCACTTTTTGTGACTCAGCAATTACCCGAAGGCTACATTCTGCCTTCAGAAATTATACCTTTTTCCCCTCAGTTAATTGCTCTATCGCAAGTGTGATAAATTATACAAAACTTGGAACTTTTTTCAGGATTTTTTTCTCAAATGTTGGTTAATTTTTAATTATTTTTATCCTACTAATTAATCGTATACATATTTTTTTCAATATGTCAAGTAAACTTTTGTAAATAAAATATGGAGTATTTGCTCAAGGAATTTATAAAAAAATGTAACGAAAAGTTGACCTAAATTTGTCGAATTGTGTCATGTGCAGGCTCAAATCGCCTAATGGCAAGCGTTTTCTGGTAAAAATGCTTATGGGATAAAAAAATTCCCGATTCGCGAAAACAGCATCTTAAAGGAGCCTAACCGGATGTTCACTCACGTCAAGCCCACCATTCGCCACGTCGTGCCGGAAAACTTGCAAGGGCGATCGCTCATGAAGGTGGTCTATGTCGTACTGGAACCGCAGTATCAAAGCGCCCTGTCGGCAGCGGTTCGATCGATAAACCAGAAAAATCCGAATTTGGCAATAGAAATCAGTGGCTACCTGATCGAGGAACTCCGCAGCCCGGAAAATTACGAAGCCTTCAAGCGGGATGTGGCGGATGCCAATGTATTTATTGCTTCTCTAATTTTCATCGAAGATTTGGCAGAAAAAGTGGTATCGGCGGTGGAACCGCTGCGCGACAGCTTGGATGTCGCCGTCGTCTTCCCGTCGATGCCAGGGGTGATGCGACTCAATAAAATGGGCAGTTTCTCGATGGCACAGTTGGGACAAAGCAAAAGTGCGATCGGCGAATTCATGAAAAAACGGAAGGAAAAATCCGGGAGTTCCTTCCAAGACGGAATGCTGAAACTGCTGCAAACTTTGCCGAAAGTGCTGAAATATTTGCCCATCGACAAAGCCCAAGATGCGCGCAACTTCATGCTGAGTTTCCAGTATTGGCTGGGCGGTTCCCAAGAAAACTTGGAAAACTTCTTGCTGATGCTGTCACATAAATATGTCTTCAAAGGCCAGTCACAGCCGACTTTCCAAGAACCTGTTGTCTACCCAGACATGGGAATTTGGCATCCTTTGGCATCGTCGATGTTTGAAGATGTAAAAGCATATCTGACTTGGTTTAATGCCCGTACAGATATTTCTGCGGATCTCAAAGATCCCCTCGCACCTTGCATTGGTTTAGTGTTGCAACGCACTCACTTAGTCACGGGAGATGACGCGCACTATGTAGCAATGGTGCAGGAATTGGAGGCAATGGGGGCGCGGGTGGTGCCGATTTTTGCCGGCGGTTTGGACTTCTCTAAACCTGTGGAGACTTTTTTCTTGGAAGTCGGGGCAAAAGGTGTGACACCTCTGCCGATTGTTGATGCGGTGGTTTCTCTGACTGGTTTTGCTTTGGTGGGCGGCCCGGCGAAACAAGATCACCCGAAGGCGATCGAATCTTTGAAAAAATTAAATTGCCCTTACATGGTGGCTTTGCCGCTGGTTTTCCAAACGACAGAAGAATGGGAAGATAGCGATTTAGGCTTGCACCCGATTCAAGTTGCGTTGCAAGTTGCGATTCCTGAGTTGGATGGTGCGATCGAACCGATTATTGTGTCGGGACGTGATGGCGCAACTGGCAAGGCGATCGCCCTGCAAGATAGAATCGAAGCAATTTCCCAGCGCGCTATGAAATGGGCAATGCTGCGCCGCAAACCCAAATTAGATAAAAAAGTTGCGATCACAGTTTTCAGTTTTCCTCCTGATAAAGGCAACGTCGGAACAGCCGCTTACTTGGACGTTTTCGGCTCGATTTACGAAGTATTGAAAGCCTTAAAAGGTAACGGTTACGACTTGCCAGAATTACCGGATTCCGCCGAAAAACTGATGCAAGAAGTCATTCATGACGCAACAGCCCAATACCAAAGTCCCGAATTAAATATTGCTTACCGGATGTCCGTAGCTGAATACGAAGAATTCACTCCTTATTCGGAAAGGTTGCAAGAAAATTGGGGGCCACCTCCGGGACATTTGAACAGCGACGGACAAAATTTGCTGATTTTTGGCAAACATTTTGGCAATGTGTTTATCGGAGTGCAACCTACTTTTGGATACGAAGGCGATCCGATGCGGTTGTTATTCTCTCGTTCTGCCAGTCCCCACCACGGTTTTGCTGCTTACTATACATATTTGGAGCGCATTTGGGGTGCGGATGCGGTGCTGCACTTTGGCACTCACGGTTCCCTGGAATTCATGCCCGGTAAGCAGATGGGAATGTCTGTCGATTGTTATCCTGACAGTTTGATCGGCAAGATTCCTAACCTCTATTATTACGCTGCTAATAATCCTAGTGAGGCAACAATTGCTAAGCGCCGCAGTTATGCTGAAACAATCAGTTATCTGACTCCTCCGGCTGAAAATGCTGGGTTGTACAAAGGTTTGCAGGAACTCAGCGAGTTAATTGCTTCTTATCAAACTTTGAAAGAGACTGGGCGCGGTGTGCCGATTGTGGATGCGATCGTCGAAAAATGCCGTTTGGTGAATTTGGATAAGGATATCGCGTTACCTCCCGAACAAGAACGAGGGGTTGCTGCGGATATGACTGCGGAGGAACGGGATAATTTAGTTGGCTTGGTTTACCGCAAGTTGATGGAGATTGAGTCGCGGTTGTTACCTTGCGGTTTGCACGTGATCGGTAAGCCGCCGACTGCTGAAGAGGCGATCGCAACTTTGGTTAACATTGCCAATTTAGACCGGGAAGAAGACGGATTAATCAGTTTGTCGCGGATTATTGCTCAAAGTCTCGATCGCAATATTGACGATATCTACACCAACAACGACAAAGGCATTTTAGCAGATGTTGAATTGTTACAAAACATCACCTTAGCCTGTCGGGATGCTGTTGGCGCTTTGGTGAAGGAACAAACCGATGCTGAGGGTCGAGTTTCCCTGGTTTCCAAGTTAAATTTCTTCAACATGGGCAAGAAAACACCTTGGATTGAATCCTTACACGCAGCGGGTTACAAAAAGGTCGATCCAGAACTGATTAAACCGCTGTTTGAGTATCTGGAATTCTGCTTGCAGCAAGTTTGCGCCGATAACGAATTGGGCGCATTATTGCGCGCCCTAGAAGGCGAATACATTATCCCTGGCCCAGGCGGCGATCCGATTCGCAACCCGGATGTTTTGCCGACTGGGAAGAATATGCACGCTTTGGACCCGCAGTCAATCCCCACCACAGGGGCGATCAAGTCTGCTAAGGTTGTAGTCGATCGGCTATTAGAAAGACAGCGCGTTGATAACGGCGGAAATTACCCAGAAACCATCGCCGTTGTCTTGTGGGGAACCGACAACATCAAGACTTACGGCGAATCCCTCGCCCAAGTAATGTGGATGGTGGGAGTGAAGCCAGTTCCCGACGCTTTGGGCCGGGTAAACAAACTCGAATTGCTTTCTTTAGAAGAGTTGGGACGCCCTCGGATCGACGTAGTAATTAACTGTTCCGGCGTATTCCGCGACTTGTTCATCAACCAAATGAATTTGTTAGATAAAGCCGTGAAAATGGCAGCGGAAGCCGACGAACCGTTAGAGATGAACTTCGTCCGCAAACACGCCCTGAAGCAAGCGGAAGAAATGGGAATTAACCTGCGACAAGCAGCAACCCGGGTATTTTCTAATGCCTCTGGTTCCTATTCATCTAACGTCAACTTGGCGGTGGAAAACAGCACTTGGGAAAGCGAAGCCGAGTTGCAGGAAATGTACTTAACCCGCAAATCCTTCGCCTTTTCTTCCGACAATCCCGGAACAATGGAACAAGACCGGAAGATTTTTGAATCATCCTTGAAAACTGCGGAAGTCACCTTCCAGAACTTGGATTCTGCGGAGATTTCCCTAACCGACGTGTCGCACTATTTCGACTCCGACCCGACTAAATTGATCGGCAGTTTGCGCGCAGATGGGAAGAAACCGGCATCATTTGTTGCTGATACAACTACAGCCAACGCGCAGGTGCGGACGCTATCAGAAACCGTGCGTTTAGATTCGCGGACTAAGCTGCTGAATCCGAAGTGGTACGAAGGGATGTTGTCGCACGGTTATGAAGGCGTGCGGGAGATTTCTAAGCGTCTGGTGAATACGACTGGATGGAGTGCGACTGCGGGCGCTGTGGATAATTGGGTGTATGAGGATGTCAACACTACGTTTATCCAAGATGAGGAGATGCAGAAGCGTTTGCTGAATCTAAATCCTCATTCGTTCCGCAAGATTGTCAGCACTTTGCTTGAGGTGAATGGCCGGGGTTATTGGGAGACTTCGGAGAACAATTTGGATCGTCTGCGTGAACTTTATCAGGAGGTGGAAGACCGGATTGAAGGGGTAGAATAGAGTTAGAGTAGGCATCAATTAGTAGAGACGTTGCATACAACGTCTCTACTAAGCCTTAATCATAGAGATAATGTTAAATCATTATTTTGTGAGAATGAAACCTCCCGGTAGACGTTATACTTGTGGTGTATTTACTGTGTAGCTAACTCTGTTAGAAGCTATTACCTACAGAAATTTGAAGCCCCCAATTCTGTTGCTTGTCTTACTCTATCTTTCTCTTCTTCAGACATAAAGGGACATTGAGATTGAGCATTTTGCCATGAAATAACACCTTCAAAAATGGCCTTTGAAGTTGAACCATTACCAGCATTTATGTCGTTTTTGACTCTTGCAACGCAAAAGTCCCCTGCCCCATCTACTCTTTTCCGGACATCGGCAATCTCAGTGTAAGTGACATAGGGACAGTTACGTTGACCATCTAGCCAGGTAATTTGATTTGTAATGATGGCTTGAGCCGTTGTAATCTGTCCCGTACGAATTTTCTCCCAAATATCTGTTGAGTCCGTTTTAGGAAGCTGCTCCTCCTGCTTCTCTGGTGAAGGACTTGAGGAAGGACTTGGGGGAGGACTACAGCCATAAATCAGTAATACCAGTATCAGGTAAAATAGTGAATTGTAAGAATTTTTTCTACGTTGATTCATCAAAGCTTTGCTCTCTCTGCTACTGGTATTCATAATATTGCCATTCAAATTTAATATTATTTGATAGTACAGTGACTTGCAAGTAGTCTCCGGAATTTATTTCTTAATTTATTTTAACATTTCTTAAATTAAAGTTGCAAAATAGATCGCACTCTGATCTTACCAAAAATACTATGGCTCTCTATTTCCCCCTAAGTGCGATCGCCCCAGAGCTTTCGACAGATCGAACTTTGGGGAGTATTCTCGAAGAAAGTGGTGTTTGTTCCAGTCTCAAGTATTCTTGGCGCGAGATTAGCTCACCTTTTTGACATTGATATCACATTATGATATCATAAAGTAAATTATAATAACAAATAAATATTTTATGGAGCTAAATAATAAACACCGTAAGATTTTAGAAGCAATTTTTACAGATCCTATACCAGCTAATATTAATTGGCAAGATATTGAAAATTTATTTACAGCACTCGGTGCTACTGTTACTCAAGGTTCAGGTTCGCGGGTTCGCATTTTATTAAATGAGGTTAGAGCTGTATTTCACGAAGCACATCCTCAAAAAGAGACAGATAAAGGAGCCGTTAAATCAGTCAGAGAATTTTTGATAAAAGCGGGGGTTGAACCATGATGACTTAGCTGTTAACGGGAAAATCATTGCGGATCGCCCAAATTAACAAGAGTATTAGCATAAAATTCATCATTCACAAATTGAACTTATTGAAAGAGGAAGAGTATTACAGCCATGATGACTTACAAGGGTTACAGTGCTAGCATTGAAGTAGATATAGAAGCGGAACTTCTTTTCGGGCGAGTCCTAGATATTAATGACGTAGTGACTTTTAAAGCACAAACTATTGAAGAAGCTCGCCAAGAATTCCAAAACTCTATCGATGATTATCTAGAGTTTTGCAAAGAATTAGGACAGGAACCGGATAAACCCTTTTCAGGTAAACTTCCCTTCCGCACTACTCCGGAACATCACCGCAAAATCTTTATTGCTGCTAAAAAAGCGGGCAAAAGTATTAACAACTGGATGGATGAGGTTTTAATTAAGGCGGCCGAGCAAGCGATTAACACTTAATTAGCTTAGAAGTGCGATCGCCCTCGCAACTAACTCAATATGCTACAATCCCCAATAAAGGTCGTTTAGCCACGATAAAATACCGCTATGACTACCCTCACCCTCAATCTCAACCCCATTATCAAACTGACAGACGATCAGTTTTTTCAACTCTGTCAGGAGAATGAAAATATTAGATTGGAACGCACAGCCAAAGGAGAATTAATTATCATGTCACCAGCAGGAGGAGAGACGGGAAACAGAAATGCAGGATTAACAGCACAGATTTGGATTTGGAATGAGTCACATAAATTGGGTAAAGTGTTTGATTCCTCAACAGGATTCAAACTTCCCAATGGGGCCGATCGCTCTCCTGACTCTTCTTGGGTAAAATTAGAACGCTGGGATGCTTTGACTCCCGAACAAAAAAAGAAAATTCCCCCCATTTGTCCTGATTTTGTCGTTGAGTTAATGTCTCCCAGCGATAGTTTGAAAGAAACTCAGGATAAGATGAAAGAATATCGAGATAACGGTGCTGTTTTAGGTTGGTTGATTAATCGCAAATCACGGCAAGTAGAAATTTACCGTCAGAATCAAGAAGTTGAAGTGCTAGAATCTCCAGCTAATG
Source organism: Microcoleus sp. w1-18aA5 (assembly GCF_036701705.1). Classification (NCBI taxonomy): domain Bacteria; kingdom Bacillati; phylum Cyanobacteriota; class Cyanophyceae; order Oscillatoriales; family Microcoleaceae; genus Microcoleus; species Microcoleus sp. w1-18aA5. Next base: position 14,807 of record NZ_JAUPTE010000115.1, read on the forward strand.
TATCAGGTGAAGATGTTCTCCCCGGATTTATTTTGAATCTTGAATCAATCTGGTAATGTACGCGCGTGCGAAGCTATCCCGCAGGGAATCGCACCTGTCCAATGTTGAAAAGAGTAAAATAGGGTTAAAGTTCTCGTGGAGTATTTGCAATGGTTCAAACCCAGGCGTACAGTAAAGAAGAGCTTACAGGTTCTCACCTGGTTTTACAGGATATCAGTTGGGAAACCTACGAACAGTTGTTAGAAATATTTGCGGAACGTTCAACGCCGCGCATGACTTACTATCAGGGAACTTTAGAACTCATGGTACCTTTACCAGAACATGAGAGGTATAGCTGGACTCTCGGTCGGCTAATTGTAGCGCTGTCTGAGGAAATTGGGATTGAAATTATCGGATTAAAATCATCTACTTGGCGTTCGGAACCGAAAAAAGCTGGCAACGAAGCTGATGAATGTTTTTATATCCAAAATGAAGCTTTAATGCGGGGAAAGTTAACTATCGATCTCAAAAATGACCCGCCGCCAGACTTAGCTGTGGAAATGGATTTGACTAGCTCATATATCAATAAAATGGCGGTTTATGCGGAACTTAAAGTGCCGGAGGTTTGGATTTGGAAGAAGGGGAAACTAATAATTAACATTTTAAATGATACGGGTTATGTCGAGTCTGAAACCAGTTTGGCATTTGCCTCCTTTCCTGTCAAAGAACTCGCACAGTTTATGCGCCTAGACTCAGAAAGGGGAGAGAATGCGAGAATTAGAGAGTTTAGAGAGTGGGTGCGATCGCACTTAAATTAAATCCGGGTTGGTTACAGGGCTATTTCATTCTAGTGTAAGGCCTGATAGAATAACAGATTAATCTCACTGAGGGTTCAGGTCAAAATGTCC
>NZ_JAUPTE010000116.1:0-15476 GCF_036701705.1 Microcoleus sp. w1-18aA5
ACACTCGTAGCCTGAAGGCTACAACTGCGTTTCATCCCCGGCTTAAAAGACCGGGGTTCTCACGCGACGCGCTATAGCGAGCCGGACGATCGCACACCGACAGTAAAAGCCAAACCGAGATGAGCCCGATCGCACTTACCCCCGCATAGCAAAAATAATCAAGATTGATGTGGTAGACTAGGAAAAATAGTTTTAAATCCGCACGCTCGGAAGGAAGCAAAACTATGTCAATTTTTAAGCGATTTCCTACATCTGTCCGCTATCTAATAGCGCGGTTGCGCCACTGGACGCAACCCGCCGTTTGGGCTCCCTTAGCCGTGCTGTGTGCGGGGGGGTTATTTATCTGGGAGGTCTCTGTAAATCCAGAAAGGTTGAGTATAGATGGCGAAGAAGAACCAGCCTCAAACACTCCAGCTTCGCTATCGGGACTATCTGCTGAAGATACCGCCATTGCGGCTGAAATCGACAGCTCACCAGTGCTAGTCAATCAGTTTAATGGCTCTACTGCTTCTGAACTGAACTTGTTAAATTCATCAGTAGTAAAAAGCAAAGGTTTATTCGAGGAACTTCGAGATCGGGACTTAGAAACTCCTCAGCCATCTTTAGCCCCCAAGCGGGTAGGAAGCAGCGGATTTTTCTCCTTGTCAAATTTAGCCAATTCTGCTGTCGAGGCCGGAAACAATAACCCCCAAAATTCCACCTTGCCAAGTTCAAACGCAACATCAGCGTTGAGTTTATCTGGCAGTGGGAGACTGACTTCCGGGATAAAAACGATCAAGCCTGAGTCTGGGGGTACAGCGACAGCAACTTTATCGCAGGCGTCGAGTGATGCTAATTCAGATAAACAAAACGAAAATTCTCTGCCTTTGAGTCCGCTGCAAGCAGCTATGAAAAAATACGTCGTTGCTAACACTTCGCCAACGGCGGCTTCGGCTGAAAAAACAGCAGACTCGGCTAAATTGCTCGATCGACCAGCTTCCGATCCGGCGGCAGGAAATGCCACAAATTTGCTCCCAACGACAGCTACAGCTCAAAGTGGAGCCAATCCAGTGAATGTTCCCACAGCACTTCTCCCACTTGTGGCTCCGACAAATACTGTGAGCAAGGAATCTCAAGAATTCTTAAAACCGACAGCGACAGTCCCTGAATCATTAGCGGGGTTAACTTCCCGAGTACCGAGCCTTCCCGAAATTAATGCAGGGGCTGCAACGGTGGCTTTGCCGAAAAATCCCTACCAAACTAATTTATCTGGCTCAGGCTTCGCACCTGAAGTTCAACCTGTGGCACTTCCAGTAGCCATACCTTCGCCAACACCTCTACTTCCAAATGCCGCTCAATCTCCCTTTCCGAATGTGATTGGGGGAAGTAAGATAATTAGCCCTCAATTCTCTCCCAATTCAGCGAATTCTCAATTTCAAACACCTCCACCGAGTCAGCTTAATTTGCCGCAGCAGCCTAACTTTGGATTTGTTCCCCAAAACGCAAATCAGGGCGTGCAGCCCATTCAACCTCAAACTTTTTCTACACCCCGCTCCCTGGCTCCGGGACGCTACATTGGTGGTGGCGAAATCAATACTTTTTCTAATCCTTAAAAGAAGGAAGTTCTGCCACGAAAAATATATTATCAATTCCCAATACTTAGGCTACGCTGTTCCTGCCCCTCGAATTCGTTTTTCCTCAGCGTAGTCGAAGGGAAGGGAGCCGAAGGCAGTCGAATTGCAGTAAAAGTTCCGAATTACCCATTTCCCAATGTTAGCGGTAAAACTTACCGAGCGGCAGCCCGCACCAACAACAATCCCCCGATTCCCAAGCCAAACACGATAGGCAACCAAGCCGAAAGAATCGGAGTCAAAACAGCTTTCACACCCATAGAACTGGTGATGAAAGAAAATACGTAGTAAGTAAAAATCACAACTACGCTAATACCAAAACTCGTTCCTCGACCGGAGCGACGCGGTTGAGTTCCCAAAGCTGCTCCCACTAAACCAAATACCATGCACACGAAAGGAAAAGCATATTTTTCTTGAATTCGCACCTTTAATTTGCGAATTTGCGGTTCGTCGCCACTGTTTTTAAGGATATCCAAACGCTCTAAGGCTTGGGCAATGTTCATTTCCTTGAAATCCCGCGCTCTAGCCGCTAAATCTAAGGGTGTGCGGGGCAGTTGCAACTGCTGGTGTTGAAACCTAACTATATTGCGGTAAGAGCCATCAGGAGCTACTATATAAGCGGTTCCGTTGAAAAAATCCCAGGTATTTTCTGAGGGATTCCAAGTAGCTGATTCTGAAGAAACGATTTGATTGAGGCCTGGGGTGGAGCGATCGATAATTGTTAAACCTTTCATTTGCTGGCCGTCAAATTGTTCTGCATAAAAAAAGCGGGCGAGGATTTCGTCGCCGCCTTTTTCGGGTTTGCGAAATTCTGTGTAGATAATATTTCTATCTTGAAATGTCGGTTTTTCTCGCTTGAGGGCTCTGTCTAAAGTCAGAGTTGCTCTGTAGCTGGCGGCGGGTACAACTAACTCTTGCAAACCAAAAGTTAAGCCTGCAACAATTAAACTCATGATCACAGCAGGCAGTATTAATCGGTAAACGCTAACTCCGCAACTGCGAAGGGCGATAAGTTCGCTGTCGCTGGACATTCGGCTGTAGGCCATTAAGGTTGCTAGCAGCATTGACATGGGGAAAGCCAATACTACGAAGTAGGGAATTTGCAGGAGAAAAATTTCTATGGCTGCGCTGTAGGGGAGGCCGGATTCTGCTACTCTGCGGACTAATTCAAATAAAGCTCCAACTGTGACGGCGACGGATGTAAAGAGTCCGACGCCAAAGAGAAATGGCCCGATTAGTTCTTTGGTAATGTACCAGTCCATTACTGAAATTCTCGGCAGCCAGTTGATGGGATTCAAAGAATTGGATATTGCTATTTTCATAGTTTGGGCTTTTTGCAGTTTGCTCCTCAATCTAACATCTCAAATCTAAAATTATGGCAATGGGGAATGCCTTCAAAAGACTATCGCACGAAGTTGTCGCCTAAGTAATACTGACGCACTAAAGGATTACTGTAGAGTTCTTCTTCAGCCCCGGAGGCTAAAATTTGGCCGTCTCGCATGATGTAGGCTCGATCGGTAATTTCGAGGGTTTCTCGGACGTTGTGATCGGTGATGAGGATGCCGATTTTACGATCGCGCAATTTAGCAATAATGGTTTGAATTTCGTCTACGGCGATCGGATCGACGCCTGCAAACGGTTCGTCTAAAAATAGGAACATCGGGCCGTCTCGCCCAGCGGCTAATGCTCTGGCCAGTTCAGTCCGCCGCCTTTCTCCCCCCGATATTTGAATTCCCAAACTAGATGCTATTTTTTCTAAGCGAAATTCTTGCAATAGGAAATCGACTCGCTCGCGCCATTCCCAGCGTGGCACTTGAGTTTGTTCTAAAACTAACAAAATGTTGTCCCGCACGCTCATGTTTCGGAAAATGCTTGCTTCTTGAGCGAGATAGCCAATTCCCAAATGCGCTCGCTGGTGCATCGCCAATTTAGTGATGTCTAAATCGTTTAGCCAAACAGTTCCTTGATTGGGTTTTTCTAATCCGGTTGCTATGTAAAATGTTGTGGTTTTGCCGGCACCATTGGGGCCAAGCAGTCCTACGATTTCTCCTTGGGCTACCGACAGGTTGACGCGACTAACTACATTGCGTTTTCCGTAGGATTTGTGAATATTTTCGAGTACAATTTTCATTTTCGCTCCCGGCAACCTCTACAAGCTAAATTTCAGACTGCGGCTTTGTGCGATCGAGTCTCTAATTTAAATTTTACCTTTTCAAGTTTGTGAGTTTTATAAAGACGAAATTTCGCATCTATCCCAAGTAGTATGTTTTGGCTGAGGCGAAATTTCGCTGCTGCAAGCCACTGTTACCGGGGGGCTGAAGTTGGACGTGGGGAGCCAACTGTATTTTGGGCTGCCGCATCTTGTTCCGGGGCAACCAGATAGACTGATTCTACCTGTCCTGGGTTGTCTGGCAGGGCAATAAACCGCCCTTCGTCGATCAGGTATGTTATGGTTTCGCCGCGTAGGCTGTTGCCCTGCTGCAATACGTAAACATCTCCGCTGAGAATGATCCGGCGCTCGCGGCTGAAATATTGAGCTTGAGCTGCGGTTGCTTGTATTTGGCGGGCTGGATAGTTGATTTGGACGTTGCCGCGGGCAGTCACGATGCCGGTTTTGGAGTCGGCTTCTTGAATGTCCGATCGCACGCTGAGAGTGCGGGGCGGCCCGGCTTGCGGGTAGGTGGGAGAGGCGATCGCGCCTGCCAGAGTCAGGGGCAACAGCAGCGATAATCCTTTGAATATGCGGGAATTGAGCAGTTTAGCGGAGGGCATCATAAGCTTGGAGCCTCAATATTTGTGAAATTACTGAAGGGCATTATATCCAGTTAGATATTTTATCTTAACGGCCAGAAAGATTCCCGTGAGGTCGATCGATTGACCCGATAGTCTCAACCAATTATCCTAGCAAGACAACAGCGAATTTAATTGGCTATTTTGCTGAGTGGCTGCAACTCTCTTACCCAGAAACCGGCAAGATACTCGTTCCACAGTCAATTAATCTGCTTGGGCAGCCAGCCCTCCTCTGTGTAGAGGCTAAGTATACTGCACCCTAATACAAACATTTATTTAACTTTTTGGTACTTTGATAATTAGCGGCAATTGCAAGCCTGCAACTTCTGTACCTGCGAACAACGGTTGAAATTTAGCTACTTCTTCCGGACCAGCTTGTTGCAAAGCGCTCAAAAGTTTAGCACTTTGTCCGAGCAAGTCTTCAACAGCAATTCCAGCATAACTAGGCTGATAATAACTGAGCCGATTTATTCCTTCTCCCAGCAATATGACTGCACCGCGCCAGTTTTGATTTCCTAAGTGATAAAGCGCGACCGCAATTTGCAATATTCCCTGATAAAACCTTTTTTCCGGCTCGCAGGCTTCCATCCACAAAGCCTCTAAAGTATCGTGACAAGCGTAAAATTCTTGGCTGTTAAACTGTTCAATACCTTGCCAAAACTCGATCGGGATTTCCTCTGTCATTCGATTGGAGATTGGGGATTTTCGATAGCGGATATATGTTTGAGTAGGCGGCGATCGATTGTTTTTTAATAGCTAAGTCTTAAAAATAGGAAAATTTCCGAATTATTTTCAAAACTACTGCCATTTCACGACCGCCTACTTAACCGATTACATAGTATCTCTGACAGCTTGAATCTGATCCATTCCTATTTCCTGATTAGTTCCAGCGAAATCGTTATCTGGCGTCAGGAATAACATACAGTGACACTCTTTGCGCTCGCGCATGGGAATGCAGGGACAGTTCCAGTAGGCGGCTTTTACTTCGGCTTCTTTATCTTCGTAATGGCGACAAGGGCATAAGGGAGCGCCTAGTTCATCCTTGTGTTTTGCTAGTCCTTCTATCACGACAGCAGTGACGGAAGGTTCAGAACAAAAGAAAGTTCCCGTGCGCTTGGCATAGGTTTCGGAGAAATTCTTCATCGCCTCCAAAGTTTTTTCGTTGGAGAGTTTAGATTTTTCTGTTGTGTTCATAGTTTAGGATCGGAGTTGAGGATGCTACGAGCTTTTGACAATTGTAGCGCAGAATGTGATTTTAAACACTTGTATATTTCTGTTTACTTACAAGGAGAAAAACCTTGACAAAGATTGAGTTTTAGGTTGTTGGTTTTTTAGTGGTTTTTCTCTATCCCGGAGGGTGCGCGAAACTGGCTGCAGACCAGGTTTTTGGAGCAGCCAAAAGATTTGGGCGATCGATCGCCCTCAACTATCATCCCCCAAAGGGGATTAAAATCGGATAAGATAGCACGGCGCTCTTTCTGTGACGGCTATAGGCATGGCATCTGATGGCAACTTCCCCGAACCGCACCCACAGCAAAAAATCTCCTCCTTCTGGGCTGATTTGGCCGGATAACACCGAGTTAGTCGGATTAGTGTTAGAGTTGACCCCCCGCGCTGCTAGCTATCTGTACGCGCAGTATGCTATAGGTTTGCACGCTTGGTTTTTAGGTCAAGTACAGCAAACTGACCCGAATTTATCGAAACTTTTGCACGATGAACAGTCAGAAAAAGCCTTTACTATTTCGGGATTGGAAGGTGATTTGCTCCCCGGTGGCAAAGAATTTCAGCTTTTGGGCGATCGAATTTATCGCTGGTACGTAACAGGACTTTCCAAGCCAGTAGTGCAGTGGCTGAGTCAGTGGCTACAAAATTTGCCTCAAGAGATAGATTTGCGAAATGCTCCGCTGCTAATTCGCTCTTGGGATATTGTTTCTACACCCACCACTTACGAGCAATTATTAACAGCAGAAACTCCATTTTCGCCAACCATCAAACTTAGTTTCGTGACTCCTACAAGCTTTCGTAGCAAAGGCTATCACTTCCCTTTGCCAGTTCCCGAAAATGTTTTTCACAGCTATTTGCGTCGCTGGAATAACTTTTCTGGGGTAAATTTTGACCAAGCAGAATTTTTGAGTTGGATTGAGGAAAATGCAATTATTAGCCGCCACAAATTGGAGTCGCAAAAGGTAGCAGCGGGCAAAAAAGGCATGGTAACGGGATTCACTGGGGCTGTGGAATTTGGGCTAGGGCGATCGGCTCACAATCGCCCTGATTTTGTACAATTATTTTATGCTTTGGGGCGGTTAGCGCCTTATTGCGGCACGGGCCACAAAACAACTTTTGGATTGGGACAAACGCGAGCACAATGGTTGACAGAAGCGCTACCTGAAGTGTCAATACAAAGCGTCTTGGGGGCACGAATAGAGGAATTGACCAAGAAGTTTATGGCACTGAGAAAGCGTAAAGGTGGAAGTCGCGCTGCTGAGATTGCGGAAACTTGGGCGACGATTTTGGCGCGCCGGGAATTGGGGGAATCTTTGTTTGATATTGCTGCTGATTTAGAAATGCCTTATGAAACTGTGAAAACTTACGTGAAGTTGGCAAGAAGGGCTTTGAAAGTGGAGGAGTAGAGGGCATTGGGCATTGGGCATTGGGCATTGGGCATTGGGCATTGGGAATGACTGTTGAATGATGAGTGATGACTACTGACTACTGACTAATGACTAATGACTGCTGACTAAGGACTCTTAGTAAATAGATATATGTCGTCTCGCTGATATTTTAGTTGAAATTGAGGGGTGTTTTTTAGTTTAGTTATGAGGTTTTCCACAAAAGCTTTATCGCTCATCCAGCCAGGGTAGCGCAAATTCAGCAATACATAATCAAATTCTGCGAGATTTGCCGGCGGTGCGTTAGCCAGAGTTAATTTGACTACAGGGCGGTGCGCTAAGTGCGGAGCAATCTGAGCAGTTGTTAAAACACTGCCTTTGGTTTCAACAAGAGAAATTGCTTCTCTCGTAGCTGGCAAAGTGTCGAGCCCATTTAAATAAATACTCCAAAAATAGCCGTATTTCGCTAAAGCTAAGAAAGCAATCAACGACCAAATTACAATGACTCTAGGCAATGGATAATTAGCAAGTGGCAATCTATCAAATATTGTTTTTCCCTTTTGCTGATTGCTAGCTGCTAAACTGGAAATTACGGCAACCAAAAAAAACGGCAATATCGGCACAGAATATTGATGAATTAAATCGCGCTGAGCGGGGATATCGGAAAGAATATTCATCGCCAACATCGGCACAGCACTAATTAAAGATGACAGATGACGCGGGGACAACCACCAAATTACAGGTAATACCAATAACGCTAAATATCCAAAAGTATCTAAAGAAAACAAACGCCCTAAAACTAGATTGGGCTTGACTATTAAATTAATAGCAATTTCCAAAACCGAGTTTCCCAAATATTGATATCGCCCGATTCCCGCGTGTTCTCTTCCCTGATTAAAATACGGTATAACTGCCTGAGTAACTACCAGAAACCAACCCGCCCCTAGAAAGAGAGCTATGAGCCCACAATTGCGTTTTTTGTCAAAACAAAACAGCCAAAAACCCATCGCAGCCACAGTTAAAGATAGCACGGCTTTGCAGCTCAAAACTAATACAATAGCAGCACAAAACCACAAGGTTTTATTCATCCTCGCGGCTAAGATTGCTCCTAGCAGTGCTGGTAAAGCAATGACTTCTGGGTGGAAGTCGAAGAGGTTGACATTAAATACTGCAGGATAAAGCAGATATATGGCTGAAATTGCAATTGCTTTCCCTTCGTTTAATTCCGCTTGACGTGCCAAACTCCAACTCGGCCAAGCGCCTAAAGCTAGGGAAACAGCTTGCACTAAAAAAAGCCAGTGAACATCTGGATATATTTTGTACAGTAAAGCTAGTGGATAGAAAATAAAAGCGGCGTGATCCCCCCAAATATTTATTGCCATTAAAGAGGAAAATGGCGTTTGATTTTGGGCTATTAAATAAATTGCTTGGTCAAAAATTGCTAAGTCGAATGCAGTTGACTGAAACAAAGCGTGCCGCGCGCTGCTGGCGGTAAATAAGACTATCGTCGTCACGACAATCATTAAAAATACTGGATGAGATTTTAGGGATTTTAAAGTTAGCATTTTATTGGTTTAATCAGCCCTTCGTTTAAATAGCAGGACTTCGTTTTTTTGATAATTTAATTTAAAATCGGGAGAAGTTTTAAGTTTATTTGCTAAAGTAGCACCAAGTTTTTCAGTATCAGGCCAGGGATGGCGCAGGTTTAATAATATGTATTGAAATTCAGCTAAATTTGTTTGGGGCGAAATTTGTGACAGCAATTTTACTATTGGGCGGTGGGCGAAGTGAGGGGCAAGTCTATTATCGGTTAAAATGCTGCTTTGGGATTGAACTTGTGTGGCTGCTTCGCGTGTAGCTTGCCAGGTATCTAGTCTATTTAGGTACAGATAAAAATCTTTATATTCGCCCACACCTAGGAAAATTAGTAATGACCAAATTATCATGATTCTCGGCAATTGAATTCCCCGCCAAAGTTGAGAAATTCGGAAGTTTTTAATTGGTGGCAGATTGACCCATGTTAAAAAATGTTGCTTATTTGCTTTATCCTCTTCCTGGTTGCCTTTTATTTCTTCCCTATTCCTTGTTTCTTCCTTCGCGATTACTGCTAAAAATAAAAATGGAATTATAGGCACTGAATACTGATAGGCTAAGCTGCGTTGAAATGACAAGTCAGAGAGGATATTGATCAGCAGGGTAGGGATGGCAGGAATTAGCGCTGTTAAATATTGTAGGCGTAGTTTCCCTGAAAATGGCAATAGCAGCCAAATCACAGGTAAGGTGAGGAGAAATAAATATTTGAATGTATCGAAGGAAAGGATTTTTCCTAATACTAACTGTGGTTTTAATATGAGATTGATGATAATTTCTAGTACAGATTTCCCTAAATAGCCGTAGCGCCCGACTCCAGCGACTTCGCTGCCGCTAAAGAAGGGGATGATTGTCTGGGTAGCTATCAAAAACCAAGCTGCACCTAGCAAAAGTGCGATCGCCCCGTACCGTTGCTTTTTTTCGCAAAAAAACAGCCAGAAGCCAATAGCAACAACGGTTAGGGACAAAACCGCTTTGCAACTGAGAACTAACAGAATCGCGGTACAAAACCACACAATTTTATTTAAACGCGCCGCCAAAATTGCTGCCAAAAGTGCGGGTAAAGCGATTACTTCCGGGTGAAAATCAAATAAATTGATGTTAAATACCACCGGATAGAGCAAATAAATCAATGCGATCGCACGGGATTGTTCTTGATTTAAACCTGCGAAACGCGCTAAACTCCAGCTAGGCCAAGCGCCTAGGGATAATGCAACTGCTTGTACCAACAGCAGCCAATGCACATCTGGGTAAATTTTGTACAGCAAAGCTAGCGGATAATAGATTACCGCTGCGTGATCGCCCAAAATATGAATCCCCATTAAAGAAGAAAAAGGCGTTTGGTTTTGGCTGATTAAGTAAATTGCTTGGTCAAAAATTCCCAAATCGAAAGCAGTTGATTGGAATAAAGCGTGGCGTAAACTGCTACACAAAAAGAAAATTGCCGCAGCAGTCGCGATCGCCCAAACCAAACTCGACGGTAGCTGCGATCGACCTTCGTCTCTATTTTCGGCGATCGAGACACTGATGTCCTCACGGTCATCAGCAACATTTTCCCTATTCTGCATGAAATCTGGCACTAGGTGGTCAATCGATTTTAGATTTTAGATTTTAGATTTTAGATTGAAGCATTGACCCCACGGATAAATTCGGGGGCTCCTTTATCGGATACAGGTTTTTTATTTCTGGGTCCTGAGTCTGCTTTCGGAATGAGTCCGGGGGCTTGTATCCTGGATGCTTTCGGTCACTCAAAATATGATTCCATCGAATGTGCTTTCCACGCAATAGTTAACCACTAATTTTTATCCCCGCAATCGTAATATTAGAATAATCCACAAAACATTAAAAAATTGTGAAAGCAATAACTCTTCTCGGTTCCACAGGCTCGATCGGCACTCAGACTCTGGATATTGTAGCTCAATACCCCGATCAATTTCGGATTGTCGGGTTAACCGCCGGACGAAATGTAACCTTGCTGGCCCAGCAAATTCGCCAGTTTAGACCGGAAATTGTCGCGGTTTGCGACGAAGATAAATTACAGGAATTGAAGGATGCGATCGCAGATCTCGACCCTCAACCTATTTTACTTGCGGGCGAGTCAGGCGTTGTCGAAGTTGCCCAATACGGCGACGCTCAAGCCGTCGTCACCGGCATAGTTGGCTGTGCCGGTTTGCTGCCAACAATTGCGGCTATCAAAGCAGGCAAAGATATCGCCTTAGCCAATAAAGAAACATTAATCGCAGGGGGCCCCGTTGTCAACCCCTTAATCGAAAAATACGGCGTTAAAATATTACCTGCTGACTCGGAACATTCGGCAATTTTTCAGTGCCTCCAAGGTGTTATGGTTGGCGGGCTGCGACGAATTATTCTCACTGCTTCGGGCGGTTCTTTTCGAGATTTGCCGATCGACAAATTAGCAGAAGTAACAGTAGCCGATGCTTTGAAACATCCGAATTGGTCGATGGGGCAGAAAATCACGATCGATTCTGCTACTTTGATGAATAAAGGATTAGAAGTAATTGAGGCTCATTACTTGTTCGGGATGGATTATGACGACATTGATATTGTCATCCATCCTCAGAGCATAATTCACTCGTTAATTGAGCTGCAAGATACCTCGGTTTTGGCGCAATTGGGGTGGCCAGATATGCGTTTGCCGCTGCTTTACGCTTTGTCTTGGCCGGAACGAATTCATACAGATTGGGAACGGCTGGATTTGGTAAAAGCTGGGGATTTAACTTTCCGAGAACCCGACCACGAAAAGTATCCTTGTATGCAGTTGGCTTATGCGGCGGGACGTGCGGGCGGTTCGATGCCTGCGGTGCTGAATGCGGCAAATGAACAGGCGGTAGCGCTATTTTTGCAGGAGAAGATTCAGTTTTTGGATATTCCGAAGCTGATTGAGAAGGCGTGCGACAAACATCAAACCGATAACTGTGAAAGTCCTGGTTTAGACGATATTTTGGCGGCGGATCGGTGGGCGCGGCAGGAAGTTTTGGCAGATAGTATGGAATTGGGCGATCGTATTCTTTCGGTTCGCTAATTGTATCAGCCGACTTGCACTTACCCACAAGCTCGCCGGGAATTAATTCCCCGTCTCATAGCTAAAGTCGGTTGAAATTGAGATATTGCACCATTTTCAATAAGGCTTTTATGAACGGGCAAGATGCCCGTTCCACAAAGAATGAATTTCTTGTGGAACAAGCATCTTGCCTGCTGCTGACAATGCTACAACATCTCAGTTGAAACCGACTGCCCAACCTTGATAAATATCTAGTCCTCTTTCAGAGGACTGTCTTCTATGAGACAGGGGTTTTTAACCCCTGGCGGACTATACCAAAAAGTGCAAGATATCAGCTAAAGCCAAATCAAAGTTTTGCCATCTCATTCTTCAATCCCTTGATAAAATAGAGCTATGAGTCCCATTCCTAGAAGCAACCGATGCAAACTGAAACTAAATCAACAGTATTTGAACTGAATCAATTAATTGTCCCCCCCGGCAATAAAGTGCAGTTACAAAACGTTAGCTGGGAAATGTACTCGTCTATCCTAGACGAGTTAGGAGAAGGTTACGCCATTCGACTTACTTATTACAAAGAAACATTGGAAATCAGAATGCCACTACCCAAACATGAAAAAGCTAAGTCATTGATTGGCGACTTCGTTAAGTTAATGCTGGAAGAACTTAATATTGATTGTGAAGTTTTAGGTTCCACTACTTTCAAAAGCCAAGATATGCAGAGCGGTGTAGAACCTGACGATTGTTTCTACATTCAGAACCAAGCTGCTGTCAGAGGCAAGGATCGAATAGATTTAACAGTAGACCCGCCTCCGGATTTAGCGATCGAGATTGACAACTCCTCACAAACCGCTTTAAACAGCTATCAAGCTTTGAAAGTGCCGGAACTTTGGAGATATGACGGGCGAACCCTTAAAATTTATCTGCTTCAAGAGGGAAAATATACTGAGTCCGATACCAGCCAAAATTTCCCCGAATTTCCCATTATTAATGTAATTCCCGAATATGTCGATCGCGCCAACACCCAAGGCAGAAGCCCGACAATCAGAGCATTTCGAGCTTGGGCTAAAGAACAACTACAAATCAAAGACTCCGTTGAGAGCGGGTTTTACTAACTCCCCACTTTCGCAGCCAAATCAGCCGCACTCATCTTTTCGTACATTTCAAAAGGTTGGTGAATCCAAGGATTGTCAGCCAAATAATCTACATAATAATCCGGCTTGGCAACAGAACAAGCCTTGTACCAAAGCACAGCAGTCCGAATTTCCTGAATATCTTCCCCGTAGCGGTTCTTCAGCCAAGCGATACCTTGGTGCAAACTAATTCCCGAATCCACCAAATCGTCAACCAGGAGAATGCGGCTGCCCAAATTATCGCCCACCATTGTCAAATCGCGGGCAAACTCGATCGCACCCCGGACATTTCCCTCGGCCCCACCATAGGACGAGGCAGCTAAAATGGCCAGAGGTTTGCCGAAAATCCGCGACAGAGTATCCCCAACTCGCAGCCCTCCCCTCGCCAGACAGACAATTCGATCAAATTTCCATTGAGATTCCTCAATTTTTACAGCCAAATCCTCAATTTTCCGATGGTAATCAGGCCAAGAAACGTAAAGGTCGCTCATCAAAAAAATGGGTCTGAAACCCCGTCCTTATAGGACGGCTTTACATGAATTTTTGTTAATATATACCATTTCACACAAGACGTGCTAGTATGTGAAATAGCGTACTTAAGGTCAGCATGACATTAAAAGCCTTCAGCTATCGATTCTACCCAACGCCGGAACAAGAAAGTTTGTTGCGACGTACTTTGGGTTGTGTTCGTTTGGTCTACAACCGTGCTTTAGCCACAAGAACGGAAGCTTGGTACGCAGAACACAAACGGGTAGGCTATGCTGAGACTTCTTCCATGTTAACCGAATGGAAGAAAACTGAAGAACTAGATTTTCTGAACAAAGTGAGCTGCGTGCCACTGCAGCAATGCTTGAGACATTTACAAACGGCTTATACCAACTTTTTTGATGGGCGGGCACAATATCCTAACTTCAAAAAGAAACGCAACGGTGGTAGTGCAGAATTTACCAAGTCAGCATTCAAGTTCAGAGATGGACAAGTCTACCTAGCAAAAAGCACACAAGCTTTACCAATTCGCTGGAGCCGGACACTACCTGATGGTGCAACACCATCAAGCTCAAGCTTAAGCGTAAAGCTGGCACCATCAGGTAGGTGGTCAGTTTCTCTGCTGGTAGAGGTTGAAATTGAAGCATTAACCAGAACAGATAATCAAGTCGGTATCGACCTGGGAGTTAAAAGCTGGCTCACTCTAAGCACTGGCGAAAAGATTGCCAATCCCAAAGGACTCAAGGCAAAGTATCGCAATCTTAGAAAAGCGCAAAAATCTTTAAGTCGCAAACAAAAAGGGTCAAACAACCGTCATAAAGCACGACTCAAAGTAGCGAAAGTGCATCAAGAAATTACTGATGCAAGGAAAGATAATCTTCACAAGTTAACAACGCGGTTGGTGCGTGAAAACCAAACCATCGCCGTAGAAGACTTAGCTTTGAAGAATATGGTTAAAAACCGGAAACTAGCCGCTTCTATAAGTGATGCAAGTTGGGGGGAATTAGTCAGACAACTAGAATACAAGTGCGATTGGTACGGTCGTACTTTAATTAAGATTAACCGATGGTTTCCGAGTTCAAAACGGTGTGGTAATTGCGGACACACCGTTAACAAGATGCCGTTGAATATCCGGGAATGGGATTGTCCTAATTGCCACACTCACCATGACCGAGATATTAATGCGGCAAAAAATATTTTGGCGGCAGGGCTTGCCGTGTCAGTCTGTGGAGCGACTGTAAGACCTGAACAGAGTAAATCTGTTAAGGCTGGTGCGAAACCCCGTAAGGGACAGAAGCAGAAACCTGAATCGTGAGGTTTGGGAATCCCCGTGCGTTTACGCCTGGGTGGATGTCAATCCTAATATTATTGAAATATCAAAGGTATTATTAATTATTTTGGGGAAAATGACATGGATGCAGATGAACTTCTCAGACGGTATACAGCCGGAGAACGGGTTTTTCACAAAGTAGACCTGAGCGGTGTCCATATGTCAAGGACAAATTTGCGCGATATTGACCTGAGTCACGCTAATTTAAAAGGTGCAAATTCGATCGGTCTCACCCTCTACAGAGCTAATCTGTATCAAGCAGATATCAGTCAAGCCAACCTCTCCCAAGGCAACCTCATGTCCGCTAATTTTGGCGAATGCGAGGCGGTGGGAGCGAACTTGAGCGGAGCCATCTTGCGGAGTGTCGTCTTCAGCGGGGCCGATTTAACGGGGGCGAGTCTCAGGGGTGCAGACATGAGAGATGCAAACCTTCAGGGGGCAATTTTAATTCAAGTTTATGCAGTTAACGCTAACTTGCAAGGTGCAAACTTGACAGAAGTAAAGCTTTGCGGAATCAACCTGAGCAAAGCAAATTTAACGGATGCGAACTTAACACAAGCTGACCTCAGCCGTGCTAACCTAACTCAAGCAAATCTGAGTTGGGCTAATTTGACGGAAGCAAATCTGGAAAAAGCTGATTTGAAGGGAGCCGATTTGAGCGGAGCTAACTTGAGCTGTGCAAATCTCCATCAAGCAGATTTGAGCGGAGTTTCCCTTAAGGGAGCAAATCTCCGGGGAGCAAACTTGCATCAAGCTTCTTTGCGCGGGACAAATTTGAATGAAGCGAATCTGAGAGAGGCCATGATGCCTGACGGCACAATCTGTGACTAAATAGGGCTTGCTGAAAAAGTCAGAAAACAGCATTGCGAAAAATGAGTGAATTCGAGATCGCCTTGACGAGATAAGTTT
>NZ_JAUPTE010000117.1:0-14815 GCF_036701705.1 Microcoleus sp. w1-18aA5
AAAAAGGCGATCGTTCCTTGTAGTGCAAGGGTTTGTGAGATTTGAACATTCCCCCTACTGGGGGAACTTCAGATTAACGATCGCCCCCACAGACTCATGCTGCAACAAACCGGTCAGCATTTTCACAGGCCGCTCCCCGTAGGGCCACGCGAAAGCATGGCGGAAAGCGGCCTCTTGACACGCTTGCAATTGCCGAAAATCAATGATATCCAAAGTTAACAAATTCTCGTACTCGAAAGGCAATCGCACGTTGTGCAATCCCGCGTTGTCGGTACAAATGGCAATATCGACACCAGCTTCAAAACATCGATCGAACACAATCTTCAATTCGCGCATATCTTGCAACGTCCCCGTTTTGAGATAGGTAGTTGGGCAAACCTCCAAGCATTGACCCCTGCGCGCGACTTCTGGCAGCAATTCGGGATATTTTAACGGAATTTGAATCCCGTGGCCGATACGCATCAGATAGGGCAGAAGTTCGGGATAACAGCCAGAGGTAGTTTCGTAGAGGTGGCCGGTAGTTTTGATGCCGATCGACCTCGCGTACTGGTACAATCCGACAAACTCCTCCAAACGATCGCCTATACAATCATCGCCGCCAGCTATATCGATCGCACAAACATATTCTCCCATCCCGGCCGCCAAATCTACGATCGCCCGATTCACCTCATAGGGTAAACGCGAGTGCATACACAAAATTTGGCTAGTAACAATCGGACAATCGCTAATTTGACTTGCCTTGCCCACAACTTGTACAATTTCTGCCATCAAATCAATGCGTTCTGACTGATTCAAATGTTCTGGAGTCCGCAAATAAGGCGTATAGCGCAACTCCAAATAAGCCAGATTTTCAAACACGTAAGCGCCCCGCATCAACCGATAGATGAAATAAGGCAACGTCTCAACAGTTTGAACGCTTTCTACCAGCGTGTGCAGTTCCAAATACTCATTGAGAGTATTGCGCGGACGAGTGTAAAACTCCTCAAACTCCGAGTATTCTTGAAATCGATTAACCATCTCAGCATTGTGGCGATCGAAATACCGCCACAGCACCCTAGGAACGACAGAACCACCCAGATGGCGGTGCAACTCAGCGTGTAAAGTCATGCGATTTTAGATTTTAGATTTTAGATTTTAGATTGAAAGAATTGAAGGATTGAAGAATTGAAGGATTGAAGAATTTGTAATTTAGTCCTATACGCATCAGTGGTCAGAAACCGGGTTTTCCCACATACCAGCCAACAACCTCCAGCAGGTAAACTGTTCCACATTTAAGCTGCACATTGGATTCCCATAAAAACTCATCAAATCCTCTCTCATTCTCCCCTCTCCCATTCTCCCCCTATGGGGCTCTCCCTTCCCAAGTCCCCCGATAGTGCTGGAAGTGGGTTGATGAGAGCAATACAGCCTCACGTCTTTCAATTGTAACAAAAATTTATTTGACATCCGGGACGCATTCGTACATAATCGGAGATTGTGTCAACCTGAACTGAACGCGAGAAACCCTTGGCTAACGTAGTTGTGATCGGCGCCCAGTGGGGCGATGAAGGAAAAGGCAAAATTACCGATTTGCTCAGCAAATCCGCAGATATCGTTGTCCGCTACCAAGGGGGCGTCAACGCCGGTCACACCGTGGTAGTAAACGGTCAGACTTTCAAGCTGCACTTAATTCCCTCCGGAATTCTCTACCCTGATAAAGAGTGTATTATCGGCTGTGGCACGGTCATCGACCCGAAAGTTTTAATTGCAGAGTTAGATCAGCTAGAGGCACTGAATATTTCGACAACCTCCCTGATGATTTCGGAGACGGCTCACGTAACGATGCCCTATCATCGATTAATTGATGTAGCATCGGAAACCCAGCGGGGAAATTATAAAATCGGGACGACGGGACGCGGCATTGGCCCTACTTACGCCGACAAGTCGGAACGCACTGGCATTCGGATGCTAGATTTAATGGACTTGGAAGGGTTGCAAGAACAATTGGAATGGACGATTAATTGTAAAAATGTCCTTCTCGAAAAACTCTACAATTTGCCGCCTTTAAATCCGCAAGACGTAATTGATGAATATCGAGTTTATGCCGAACGTTTGCGGCCGCACGTAGTTGATAGTTCCCTGAAGATTTATGAGGGACTTCAGAAGCGGAAAAATATTCTGTTTGAAGGCGCGCAAGGCACTTTATTAGACTTAGACCACGGTACTTATCCTTACGTTACTTCCAGTAATCCCATCGCTGGCGGTGCTTGTGTGGGAACCGGAGTCGGCCCAACAGCGATCGATCGCGTAATTGGCGTAGCAAAAGCTTATACAACCCGCGTCGGAGAAGGCCCCTTCCCTACTGAAATGGTAGATGGAATAGGAGCAATTTTGGGCGAGAGAGGTGCAGAATTCGGCACGACAACGGGCAGAAAACGCCGCTGCGGTTGGTTCGACGCGGTAATCGGCCGCTACGCAGTCCGCATCAACGGCCTTGACTGTCTGGCAATTACCAAACTAGATGTGTTGGATGAATTAGAAGAAATAAAAGTTTGCGTTGCTTACGAAATTGACGGCGAAAAATGTGTTGATTTCCCGAAAAGTTCCCGGATATTTGCTCGGTGCCAACCTATTTACGAAACCCTTCCCGGTTGGAAACAGTCTACGGAAGAGTGCCGGAATTTGGAAGATTTACCACCGCAAGCTTTGAATTATCTGAAGTTTTTGGCAGATTTGATGGAAGTGCCGATCGCGATCGTTTCTCTCGGAGCCAGTCGTGACCAAACTATCATTGTAGAAGACCCGATTCACGGCCCGAAACGCGCTTTGCTTTCTGCAGACGGTACTCCAGCCTAACCATTTTAAATTGGGAAAGAGTGAGGGGGAGATTGGGAAAGTTGGACATGCCGAGATTCGGAGAATAGCCAAATTCCCAATTTCCAATTCCCAATTATTATCAAATATTTAGCTAATTTAATTAAGTTCGATCGCTTTAGCATAAATTTGATAAAATGTAAAAACAATCAGCAGAAAGTCATAAAATGGAACTCGCAGTAGAATGTCAAAAGCGGGCAGAAGGCAGCAAACCTAACGCCCTCCGCCGCTCTGGATTGATTCCCGCCGTCCTCTACGGTCACAAAGGCTCTGAATCCATTTCCCTTACCATCAAAGCCAAAACAGTTGAACACCTGCTCAAAAAGCACGTAGTCAACAATGCCCTAATTGACCTCAGCATTCCCGACCTCTCTTGGAGCGGAAAAACCTTGCTCCGGGAAGTTCAAGTTCATCCTTGGAAGGGCTATCCTTACCACCTGAGCTTTTTCTCCGTGGCAACTCAAGACAGCCTGGAAGTTGAATTGTCACTGCGTTTTGTTGGCGAACCCGTCGGCGTCAAGTTAGAAGGCGGCATTTTGGATACCGTGCTGACGCAACTCTCAGCTAAGTGCAAACCTGACAGCATTCCTGAAGCAATTGAAGTAGATATTTCTCATTTAAAGGTTGGGGATGCGCTGCACATTCACGAATTAGTTTTGCCTGCAGGAGTGGTAGCTCTCGGCGAACCCGATCAGGTGGTTGTTAGCGTGCTGGGAATTCAAGCAGGTTCTGAAGCAGAAGACGCAGAAGAAGAGGCAGCAGCAGCTTAATTAGTAATTGCTAATAGTTGTTAACTAATTAATTGTTGAAAAAAAAGGGCGATCGCTTTCTCCCAAAAGGGCGATCGTTTTTTGCTAAAAAGGCTATTTTCGTTTAGGTTCGATCGCACATCGGGCGCCGTTTGTTTTGTAATATTTTTTTAGGCGGGTTCCTTTGCCCAGTCCACAACAAAGCATCCCACAAGCAAGAACCTGCCGTGTTTACTTTCCTTTACAACACGGGCGATCGACCCGAAGGTGAAAAAGTCTGGACTGGCGCGCAAATCTCCCAGAAACCGTACTGATTCTTACATATTTAGCCGTAAAATCAAAAAATTAGCCGAGAATCCCGGTTCCTCACCAGCACCGGGAGTCAAAAAAATTAAGAATTGGGGGAACAAGTCCGGTTCTGTTAGTGTCAAACGCGAGTATAATTGTGAAACGTTTTGACTACCCTATTTAATTCCTGCCTCTGGAGCCGCCGCCCATATGCCATCAACAGTGAATACAGAATCAACAGCGGTTCAATTTAACCAACAGGGAGAAACATACTTATCCCAAGGAAAAATAGAAGAAGCGATCGCCTCCTGCGAGCAAGCTTTGAAGATTCACCCCAATTTTGCACCAGCTTACAAGACTTTGGGCAACGCGCTGCAAGCTCAAGGCAGGATGGAAGAGGCGCGGCACTGGTACGCTAAAGCGATTGAAATAGAACCGAATTTTGCGGAAGTATATGCGAATTTGGGCAGCCTTGGCGCGCAACAGCAAAAATGGCAGGAGGCGATCGGATTTTATCAAAAGGCGATCGCGATTAAGCCGAATTTCGCGGGAGTGTACCGGAATTTAGCAAAAGTATTCGGACAAATTAGCAAACCGGAAGAAGCCCAGCAGTGCTGGTATCAAGCATTTAGTTTGGAACCAGAAAAAGTAGCGCCTGGGGAACACTTGAATATGGGCGATGCTTTTTTTCGGCAGGAAAAATTCCCCGAAGCGATCACTTGTTACGATCGCGCTATAAAATTAAATCCTAATGTGGCGACGGCTTACCAAAATTTGGGCGAAGCGCTCAAAAAACAAGGCAAGTTAGAGGAAGCGACAGCATATTATCGCAAAGCTATTGAACTGAACGCAGCTAATGCGAGAAATGGCAGCGAGGGAGAGCAAACTTTGGCGGGTGCAACTACGACAAACGGTGCAGTTAAGCAGCAGCCTGCAGCAACCGCAGTTAAGCCACCAGTGCAGCAGGCAGTGCAGCCGCCAGTTAAGCCGCCAGTTCAGCAGGCAGTTAATTCTACAATTAATATAGAAGATCCAGAAGCATACAAAATACTGGCAGAAGGCTATTTTGCTCAGGGCAAATTGGAACAGGCGATCGCAGCTTGTAAGAAGGCGCTGCAAATTAAGCCGGAAGCGCCGCTTTACAAAATGCTGGGCAACGCGCTGCAAGCTGGCGGGAAAATTGATGAAGCTAAAAGTTGCTATGTCAAAGCAATAGAAATTAACCCTAATTTTGCCGAAGCTTATGCTAATTTCGGCAGCATTTGCGCGCAGCAGGAACAGTGGCAGCAAGCAGTTTCTGCTTACGAAAAGGCGATCGCCCTGAAACCAGATTTTGCCGGTGCTTTCCGCAATTTTGCAAAACTGTTAACTCAGTTAGGAAAGTCGGAGGAGGCGGCTGAGGCTTGGTATCGAGCATTTGCGATCGACCCGAAATCCGGCACCGCCGAGGAACACGAAAATTTAGCCAAAACTTTGCTCGAGCAAGGTAAGGTAGACAAGGGAATTGACTGTTACCGGCGCGCGGTTGAGTTGAACCCAAATGCTGGCGCAGCTTATCACGAATTGGGCGAAATTCTTAAGGGTCAAGAACAGTGGGAAGCGGCGGTAGAAGCTTACACTAATGCCATTAGAAACAATCCCGATCTTTCTTGGTCGCACAACAATTTAGCTGAGTCGCTGGTTAAGTTGGAACGGTGGGAGGAATCTGTAAATGCTTACCGCAAGGCGATCGAATTAAATCCTGATTTTAGCTGGTCTCACAACAATTTAGCCGATGTGTTGCTGAAGTTGGAACGGTGGGAAGAAGCTGTAGAGTCTTACCGGAAAGCAACAGAATTAAATCCAGATTTCAGTTGGTCGCACAACTATTTAGCAGACGCGCTGATTAAGCTGGGAAGGTGGGATGAGGCAATTTCGGCTTACCAAAGGTCGATCGAACTCAATCCTGACCATTTTTGGGCGCACAACAATTTAGCAGAAGCGCTGGTGAATTTGGAACGTTGGGATGAGGCGGTTGTGGCCTACCGACGTGCTAACGAAGTTAATCCGAATTTCTTCTGGTCGCAGAGCAAATTAGGCGACGTGCTGCTAGAAATGGAAAGGTGGGAGGAAGCGATCGATGTTTACCGACGCGCGGCCGAGTTAAATCCTGATTTTCCGTGGACTTATTACAACATGGCAACGGCTTTTGAGAAGCTGGAACGGTGGGATGAGTCGATCGCCGCTTACCGCCGCGCTGCGGAAATTCAGGCGGATTTGCCGTGGCTTTCGCAAAAGTTGGCTGATGCTTTGAGGATGCGATCGCAGTGGGATTTGAAGGAGGCGATGCGTTTGTACCGGCGCGCTATTGAGGAGAATCCTGATGACGTGCAGTTGTATCACAAGGCCCTGGAGATTGCGCCGAATGATGCTGACCTTTATGTTGAGTTGGCTAATGCTTTGGTGCGGCACAGTTGGCCGGATGGGGCGATCGTCTTTTATCAGATGGCATTGCAAGTAAATCCCGAATGTGGTGAGGCGCACTTGCAGTTGGGGTTGCTTTTCGCGCAAAAGAATGATACAGATCGGGCGATCGCTTGTTACCGGCGTGCTATTGAGGTTCAACCAAATGAGTATAAATCTTACCAATTGTTAGGGGATTCTTTGAGTGCAAAAGGTCAGCGGGAGGAAGCGATGAACTGTTACCGTCGCGCGATCGAGCTAAAACCTGACGATCCGTATATCCATAACAATTTAGGGGATATGTTGCGACATCAAGGAGATGTGGAGGGAGCGATCACTTGTTATCGCCGCGCGATCAAACTGAAACCAGATTTCTCATGGTTCCACTATAATTTAGGGGAAGTATTGACTAAGAAAGGGCAAATAGATGAGGCTAGTTCTTGTTACCGTCACGCCTTAGAGCTAGAACCCAAGATTTTTTAATTAGACCGCGAAGTGGTATACATTTCGCAGCCTAATGTGGGATAATAAATATTATTACTTTACCAAAGTCAATCGAATTTAGAGAAACTAAAATGACACCGGAAGAAGCTCAGCGTCGAGAATCCAATATCCAAAAGACTTTATCTATTCATGCTCAAAGCGACAAGAGTTATCTGTGGATGGCCTATTGGGTAATCTTTGAACGTGAAGCAGATCCCGATGGATTAGAAGGTTGGTTAAACGATATCAAGGCTGGTTTGAATCGAGCTGATGTCATCCAAAAGATGGTTGAGTCAAGTGAATTTCAAACACGCCTGTCAGGTGAAGCAAGCAGCGTATATATTTTAGACCAGAAACTTCCGCCAGCATGAAAATGGTGAGAACACTGCTGCCACCTGTTATAGTCTTGTTACGGTTGAGAGTTGGGCTATGTCAACTTAAAGCTCTCTAATTCTTGTTGAGCAATCATCGCTGCTTGTTTCCAAGCTTGAGCTTGTGATTCAAATAACTTTTTCTCTTCTATTGTCCTCATAATATATTCCAGGCGATGTCTAATTTTTTGACCAATAACCTCTGGATTGAATAAAGACCTAATCTCCTTAGCTGCTCTCGCTCCTACTTGCTGTGCTTGCGGATAATTTTCACAAACATACTGCATAAGCGAAGCTGTATGATCGATATCCGGCTCAGCCCAGATACTACCTTTTGGGTAAAGTCCGTAAGCTTCAGTAGTTGCCACTAAATCGTACTTTACCAAAAAACTATTGCCGACATTCATAAAATCGGTATTGGATGAATAGGCGGTAGCTATGACTGGCTTGCCGTAATACATTGCCTCTGCCATAGTCAAACCAAAACCCTCAGCCCGATGTAGCGATACATAGCAGTTACAATTATCTACTAAGCCATGAACCTCTTCCTTGCTCAAATGCCCTTCGATAAGTTGAATTGATCGCCAGTCTTCTGTCATTGCCTTTAGTTGAGCGTACTGATTTTGATAGTAAGGATGAGGTCTAAACTTAATAATCAGTAAAACATCTTCATTAGACTTCCCAAAAGCTTTTTTAAACGCCTCAATGGTAGCAAAAGGATTTTTTCGCTCAAAACCGCTGCCCATGTCGAACATGAACAGAAAAATAAATTTGTCTTTGGGTAGTCCTAAAGCTTCTCTGCCCAATTCGTTGGGCGGTAAATAAATGCTAGGGGGTAATTTGACAACGGGGAGAGGGGAGACAGCGGAAATGGCTTCAGCAGTATAATTACTGTAAGTCCAAACCTCATCAAATCGATTAAAAGCTCCCATCCAAATATCAGGAAATACCGGAAGTTCCCAAATCCAAAAACCTATATTATAGCAATTATTAAAATATTCAGGATCAATAGAATTCAACAAGGACTCGTGTGGGTTGGTATGGACGATATTAATGGGATAAGAATGAGCGCTGGAAAAATTGCTGTATGTAGAATCTAAGTTGCGTTGCGAATCTTCTTTCAGATCCTTGATTGTAAAAGGAAGATTAGCTGCTTCTATCGCTCTGATAGTTCCTCGCACACCCCCGCCCAAGCCAAACTCGCCACTCACATGACCGATAATATTAACTCCAAACTTAAAATTTGTGTTATTGAACATGATTGAACTCCTAATAACAAATATCTACAGTACATTAAACTTTTTAAGTTTTAGCAAGCCTGTGGTGTTGCGCTAGTTCAGATTGAACTTGTTGTGTTGTCTGCCTCCAAACTTGGGTTTGGGAGTGGGCCAAAGCCGTCTCTTGCTGCATCTGATGGATACGAGTTGACCAGTTTGTAGATTGGTTCATTCTGTTTCTAATGATTTCCAACCGATTTTTGATTTTGATGCCTTGAAGTTGAGGACTCAGTAAAGACTTGATTTCTTGAGCTGCTCTTGCTCCTACTTGCTGGGCTGCTTGGGGATTTTCAACAACATACTGCATTAATGATGCTGCATGATCGATATGGGGATCTGCCCAGTAATTACCTTTAAAGTAAGGCCCATAATCTTCTGTCAGCGTCACTATGTCATATTTTACTGGAAAACTATTGCTGACATTCATAAATTCCATATTAGATGAGTAGCCAGTCGCAATTACGGGTTTGCCGTAGTACATAGCTTCCGCCATTGTCAAACCAAAACCTTCGGCCCGGTGCAGGGAAACATAGCTGTCGCAATTGGCAACTAAAGCATGAAGTTCTTCTCTCTTTAAATGCCCATCTATAAAATGAACTGGCCAGCCTGCTGCTTGCGCTTTGAGTTGGTCTCGTTCTTTCGGGAAAAAGCTGCCATTAGAAAACTTGAGTACCAGTAAGACATCTTCATTCGATTGAGCAAAAGCTCGCTTAAATGCCTCCAAAGTAGCAAAGGGATTTTTGCGACCTATGGTACTGTGGAAGTCAAACATGAACAAAAAAATAAATTTGTCTTGGGGTAATCCTAATGCTTCTCTCTCAAATGACGGTTCGGGAAATTCAAGGCTGGACATCATTTTAATCACAGGGACGGGGGATACGGGCGCGATCGCTTCAGCGCAGTAATTGCTATAAGTCCATATCTCGTCAAATAAAGAAAAAGCGTACAGCCATCCTGGAGGAAATATCGGCAGTTCCCAAGCCCAGAAGCCAATATTGTATCGACCTTTAAAGCATTCGCGATCAACCATGTTGAAAACCATGGGTTCTGGCAGAGTGTGGATCAGGTTAATCGGATAGGGATTTTGCTCGGAAAAACTTGTGTAGCTGTTATCTAAATTTCGATGCCAATGTACCTTAATATCTTTCAGTGCAAAGGGAATTCCAGCCGCTTCGATCGCTCGGAGAGTGGCCCTCGAACCTTCTCCCAGACCATATTCACCGCTCAGGTGTCCAATAAAATTGATGCCGAAATTAGAATCTATTGTTTGATTGAACATGGTTCGTTTTTTAATTAAAAAATATCTAGAATAAATGGTTGACAACTAAGTGCTATTGTGGTTGAAATTAAGAGTATTTTGCTAACTCTTTCTGTACCTGCAATGCTGTCTGTCTCCAAGCTTGGGCTTGGCGAGCCAATAGATCTCTTTCTGTCTGAAGTTCATGGAACCGATTTGACAACTGGGTATGATTGAGATGTGCCATGATAAATTCAAGGCGATTTTTTATTTTTATACCTACAGCTTGAGGATTTAATAAAGACCTGATTTCCTTGGCTGCTTTTTTTCCTGTTTTCTGAGCTTCCTGATAATTCTCAAATACAGACTGCATGAGAGACGCAGCATGATCGATATCTGGTTGGGCCCAGACACTACCTTTCGGGTAAGCTCCATAATCTTCAGTAGTTGTCACCAGTTCGTATTTAACCGGAAAACTATTGCCAACATTCATAAATTCCATATTAGATGAATAGGCGGTGGCTATTACTGGTTTGCCGTAGTACATGGCTTCCGACATTGTTAAACCGAATCCTTCAGCCCGATGCAGAGACACATAACAGTCACAACTATTAACCAAGCCGTGAATCTCTTCTTTTTGCAAATGTCCGTCTATAAACTGAAGAGATGACCAACCCTCAGCTAAATCAATTAGTTCCTGTCGCCGTTGTGGAAAAAGATGAGCATTAGCAAACTTGAGAACGAGTAAAACATCTGGATTCGATTTACCAAAAGCCCGTTTAAAAGCCTCAACGGTGGCAAAGGGATTTTTTCGTTCAAAGGAACTACCAAAGTCAAACATGAAAAGAAAAATAAACCTATCTTTGGGTAAGTTTAGGTTTTGTCTTGTTAATAGAGGTTGCGGAAAGGCGAGGCTAACAGGAATTTTGAGTACAGGAACTTGGGAAACAGTCGTAAATGCTTCTGCACAAAAATTACTGGTAGTCCAGATTTCATCAAATAAATCAAAGGCCCACTGCCATTCAGAGGGAAATACGGGCAGTTCCCATAGCCAGACACCTATATTGTATTTGCCTTTGAAATATTCAGAACCAATGCCGGGAAAGTACCCGGCTAAAATCTGCTCAACCCAATTGGGGTTGGTTTGGACTATATTGATTGGATATGGATTGTCGTCGGAAAATTTTTTGTAGCTGGTATCGGAGTTGGGTAGCCAATCTATTTTCAGATCCTTAACCGCCAAGGGAATTCTGGCTGCTTCTAGGGCCCTGAGATTTCCTCTAGCGGCTTCCGCTAGCCCAAAATCACCGGTTATATGGCCGGTTAAATTAACACCCAAAGAATTATTTAGTTGATGATTTAACATTCGTCTTGCTTTCTGCTGAGTAGAAATGTCTGAATAGGGTTGAAAAACGATTTAATCTATGAAGCCTTTTGAATGAGCAGCCCCAAGGAGGTTGTGACATATTTTTCTAACTGAAGCTTTAAGTGTATCTCCGACCAGGGCGGTACGTCTATGTGACGATCGAATGGTCCGCTTCCAGTGTTGTAGTTGAGGACTATTTCGTGTCCTTGGCTTGTCAAATCTGCTGCGAGTCTGTCGATGTCCTGCCGTCGAAACAGTACAGTCTGTTGGTGGTCGATCGTCGCGTCATTAGAAAAAACGTTGAATTCGGTGGTATGTACTGCTATTCCGCCCGGACGCAGACACTTAAGGCTGTTTTTGACGAATTGCAGCCCCAGTTTGATCGAGCCGACGTGCTCGAAAGCGCAAGACGAATAGACAAAATCGAAGCCGACCAAATCAGGAGCTATTTTATTCATGTCCGCTATCCGGTACTTTACCAGTGCCGAAAAGCGATGGGGGGGGACAAATGTCGCGATCGTTAAGCGCCTCCAGGGTGGCTGCATATTGACCGGTATCAGCCCATCCCTGCTTCGTGGCTTCCTCTGAATCTAAGTCTGTGGCCACCACTTCGCAGCCTCGCGCAGCCATTACAGCTACGAGCGGTTCCTTGCCGACACCAAAACCGAGCCCGCGCCTGCCTGGTGACATCATCCCTGTCTCTGACAGACACTGAAGGATATAGGCGTATTCCCACAGTTTTCGATGGAATATCGGCTCATGGGGAAGACGAGTTTCCTGACACCAATAGTAGAAGGCATCTGATCGGCACTGGGCCTCTGTGGCCATCTGCGAGGCGGGATTGGTTAAGCTTGGCTCGTCGCTGACACTCACTGGCTGCCGCTTAACGGTAGTTTTCAGAGGGTCTTGTTGAATCATAATATCACCCATCTCTAATTGCTAATGCATTACTGAGAGCATTCTAGTCCCCTCTTTCCGCTGCTCTCTCAACTTCAATGCAGTTTCATAAAGTTCTATATCTTCCCTATTGAGATCGGCTAGCTGAGCTACCAAATTATTGTCAGCCAACACATTGTTCACATAAGCATGATACCCTGGATATCTATTTTTGTTATGCCAACGATTTTCTACCTCTGGCCAACCTAGCATCTCTCTCAAGTCGCTTATGTCATCTTGAAAAAATTCTTGGATGCCAACAAAGTAAAAATCACTTAGCTTCATTCCCTGAACGCACCTAGACATCAAATTCTGGGTTTCATGCTTCTTAGAAAATTCCAGCAACTCCTGTTTTGTGTGACTGACGTTTTGGAATTTATTCTGAGTCGCCTCACTAGCTATGCTAAGAGAGTGACAGTACGAAGAAATTAGACGCATAATCGGATGCCTCAACCAAACTATTAGTTTCGGCGGTACTGAATACAATAAACACTCTCCATACCTCACAGCAGGAAACAGTCCGTTAATTGCTTTGGTTTTCAGTGTAATAGAGCCTTGTTTCAATATAGTTTCTAATCCCGCTGAGTTCAAATCACAAAAAACTCGCTCTGTACCGTAAACTTGCTGCAAAATCTCACCAAACGCTGTTCCTGCTGTTTTCGGTACGTGGACTGAAATGATTTCTACCCCTGCGGCTGAGGGTAGCAATTCTTTTGCGACCAGTTTCCATACAGATTCAAATTCTGATGAATTTCTGATCGCATCGAGCAATGGCTGGCGCGTTATGTTGCCGTCATCAAAAGCCTTTAGGTAGTTTTGTTTGCCCTCTCTATCTGCTTCGCGCTTCAGGTAAGCACGGTAAGCAGCGTCCAAGAAACCTGAGTTATTGAGGCTCTCAGTTTCTTGTAAAAATGATTCATCCTGGAATAGGGGCAGTTGAATTTCGTTGCCCTCTAATTCTCGCAGCATCCTGATTTTCATAATGTATTCAAGGCGACTTCTAATTTTGCTACCAACATCCTGCGGACTGAGTATAGATGTTACTTCCTGAATAGCTCTAGTTCCTACTTTCCCAGCTTCGTTATAATTTTGAAACACATACTGCATTAATGAAGCTGCGTGATCGATATCGGGATCTGCCCAGATGCTTCCTTGAGGGTAAGGACCATTATTTTTAGGGCTTGTTACTAGCCGATATTTTACCGGAAAACTATTACCTACATTCATAAATTCCATATTAGCTGAGTACCCGGTAGCAATGACTGGCTTGCCGTAGTACATCGCTTCAGCCATCGTCAAACCAAAACCTTCAGCACGGTGCAGCGAGACATAACAGTCACAATTGTTAACTAAAGCATGAATCTCTTCTTTCTTTAAATGACCTTCTATAAAGCTAATTGACGAGTAGCCTTCTGCCTGCTTCAAAAGTTGCTCTCGCTCCTGTGGATGAAACTCTCCATTAGAGAACTTGATGACCAGCGATACATCTTCATTAGATTTTCCAAAAGCTTGTTGAAATGCCTCAATAATAGCTAAAGGATTTTTACGCTCTAATGTACTGTGCAAGTCAAAAATGAACAGAAAAATAAATTTGCTTTCAGGCAATCCTAAATTTTTTCTTTTCAATGAAGTGGGTGGAAAATAAATACTTGGTGCTATTTTGACAACGGGAATTGTTGATGCACGGGAAATTGCTTCAGCAGTGTAATTGCTTAAAGTCCACACCTCATCAAATAGATCAAAAGCATATTGCCAAACGCGGGGCAGTATTGGCAATTCCCAAGACCAATAACCAATATTATATCGCCCTTCAAAATATCCGGATCCCAGACTTTCTATCATGCCATCGCCGGGATTTATAAAAACAAGGTTGGTGGGATATGGGCATTGTTGTGAAAAATCCGTGTAGGTATCGTCTAAATTTCGATGCCAATCTACCTTTATATCATTTAAGGTAAAGGGGATGCCTGCGAATTCCATACCTCTAAGGACGCCTCTTGCTGCTTCCCCAAGCCCATATTCACCGCTGACATGACCTACAAAGTTAATGCCCAAAGAAGAGTTCAGTACCTTTTTTAACATAATTTTTTTGTTGTTGATAATTTGGGCGATGTTTTTTGAGAAAAAACACCTTGGACTGTGGAATTGGTGTAATTTTTAGTGCTTTGTTGCCGATCGCAGCGCACCCTGCTTGCATTTTCTATCTAGAGTCTAGAAAGCGTGACTTTCCAATAAAAGTGCGGCGAGTCAACTCTTTCCATTCCACTGAGTTAATCAGAGAGTTGGTATCAAAATTATACCCTTTGTCTGAAGAGAAATGTGCTAAACTTTCTAACCAGTTCAAGACAGTTTCTGTTGGTGAGAAAGGCGTACACTTGAAAGATTCTTTGAGAAAGTGAGCCATTCCTTTCAGATCGCCTTTGTGATAGGCGAACCACGCCTCCCACAATAAAAATTCGTACTGCGTCTTAGTCTGTACATCAGCCTGCCGGGCGAGTGGCTGAAATTTCAACGTTTCCAACTCTTCCTGAGTCTGGTGCAGTTGAGTTTGAGATTGCTCCAACTCTCCCTGAGTCTGGTGCAGTTGAGTTTGAGATTGCTCCAACTCTCCCTGAGTCTGGTGCAGTTGAGTTTGAGATTGCTCCAACTCTCCCTGAGTCTGGTGCAGTTGAGTTTGAGATTGCTCCAACTCTCCCTGAGTCTGGTGCAGTTGAGTTTGAGATTGCTCCAACTCTCCCTGAGTCTGGTGCAGTTGAGTTTGAGATTGCTCCAACTCTCCCTGAGTCTGGTGCAGTTGAGTTTGAGATTGCTCC
>NZ_JAUPTE010000118.1:0-13099 GCF_036701705.1 Microcoleus sp. w1-18aA5
AGTAATGGCTTTTTTCCGTGAGGCTATTTCTGCCCATTCTTGTGACTTGGCTCGGCCTGATCTCATTCCCGAATTTCAGACCTGAATCCTTACCTCTAGATTAAAAGAATGAAACATTCAGTTCAACTAGAAGAATTCAAAAGCACTAAATTGGTGAAATTGCTGCAAGTGTGGTGGACAAAAATTACGGCAGCAGTCACCCGAATAGAAAAGGCAGAAGGCAGCAAGCAGTATGAAAAAAAAATCAGCTTAGGGACGATCGCCCCTGGCAGTGTATTCTCAATTTTGATAATTGTACTGCTGGTGTTAAATGGGTGGCTCGTAGCTGGCAGCGGCGATAATTTCTACCATCGCCAAGTCGCCCTGGGATTTTTGGGAATAGCAAATATTGTCTTTTTGGCGCTATCGGGGCGCTCAAACACCTCTTGGGCTCTAGGGGGAAACGATCGCCCATCCAGCGAACCCAACGGGGGCGATCACTTTTTTAGCCTCTCGCTAGATCTGCTGTGCGTCCTTAGTTTTGACGGTTATGTAAAACGCATCAACCCAGCAGCAGAAAAAATACTCGGCTATTCCCCAGAAGAAATGGTTGGCCAACTCTTCATTGAATTCGTGCATCCAGGCGATCGCGAAGCTACTTTAAAAGAAGCTGAAAGTATTGCTGCGGGGAAGAATACCTTTGGGTTTGAAAACCGCTGGCGCTGTCGCAACGGTTCTTACAAGTGGATAGCCTGGACTGCTACCCGTTTCTGTGAGGAAGAATTGATCTATGGTGTCGGCCGCGACATTACCACTCAAAAACAAGCAGAAGTAGCGCTACAAGAAAGCCAGCATTTTGTTGAGCGAATTGCCAATACCAGTCCGAATCTTCTCTTTGTTTACGATGAAAGCGAGCAGCGAAATGTCTACAGCAACCGCGAAATCAGTGACACCCTCGGCTATACGAGGGCAGAAGTTGAAAACATGGGCAGCAATCTACTGCCCACCATCCTCCACCCTGACGACTTAGCTAAATTTCCAGGATATTTTCAGCAATTAGAAAATGCTCCCGACGGCGAAGTTATTGAGTACGAATATCGGGTACGCGATCGACAGAATTGTTGGCACTGGTTAGTCAGCCGGAATATTGTATTTAGCAGAACAGAGGACGGAAAAATTAAGCAGCGTCTCGGTGCTGCTACCGACATTACAGAGCGCAAAATAGCAGAACAAGCTTTAGCAGAACAATTGAAACTTTCTTTATTCACAGCAGATGTGGGAATTGTTCTAACTCAAAACCAGAGTTTGCGTACAACTTTGCAATATTGCGCCGATTCAGTTGTGCGCCATTTGGATGTTGCCTTTGCTCGGATTTGGACGTTGAATGAAGAAGGAAATGTATTGCAAATGCAAGCAAGCGCGGGGATATATACTCACATTGACGGCGCTCACAGCCGCATTGCTGTCGGCGAGTTCAAGATTGGTTTAATCGCTCTGGAGCGACAACCTCACATCACTAATTCTGTGCAAGAAGATCCCCGAATCCAGGACAAAAAATGGGCCTCACGAGAAGGAATGATGGCTTTTGCTGGATATCCGCTAATTGTTGACAATAAGTTGCTGGGAGTAATCGCGATGTTTGCTCGCCAGGAGTTGAACGAATCAACGCTGATTGCTTTGGCGTCAAGTGCCGATACGATCGCCCTGGGAATTAAGCGCAAACAAACAGAAGAAGCTCTCGCGAGACAACAGCAAACTTTGAGGGCAATTATTGACAACGCTCCGATCTGGGTATGGCTGACAAATGCTAGCGGGCGGATGTTATTAATTAACAAAACTTTCTGCGAAGATGTGGCTATACCTGAATCAAGATTTTTAGCAGCATCTCACTATTCCGAAGTTTTGGGATTAGAAGCATCTGCTACGTGCATGGAATCTGACGCGCAAGCGTGGAGCCAAGATATTCCCTGTTATGCTCAAGAAGCGATGCAGCTTGCTGATGGTAAAAAACATTATTTGGAGACAATTAAAACTAAGGTCAAAGATGATTTTGGAAACACGATCGGCTTAATCGGTTTGGGTTTGGACGTTACAAAACAAAAAGAATCTCAAAGACAGTTGCAAAAGTCGGAAGCGAGATTCCGTAAGTTAGCGGAGCAGGAAGCGCTACTGAACCAGCTAGCTAGCAATATCCGCGAATCTCTGGATTTAGGCACTATTTTGGCAACGACTGTGCAGCAAATTCGTGACTTGCTGCAAGTCGATCGCTGTGTGTTTATCTGGTATTTGCCCGACGCTTCGCCACCTGCTTGGGATGTCGTCCACGAATCTAAAAATGATGACTTGTTCTCGCTTTTGGGTTATTACCCTGCTGACATAACCGGTACGCTGCCACAAAAAATCGCTAAGTTGGAAGTTTATCAAATAGATGATGTTGCCACTTTCAGCAATCCAGTAGAAAGGGAATTCTTTTTGCAGGTGGGTTACAAGTCTGTCTTGGATTTGCCGATTAAAAGTGCCGGAGGTTTAACTGGTGTTGTTAGCTGCGTTTCTTGCAGGGAGGTTCGGAAGTGGACAAAAGAGGAAGTGGAGTTAATGGAGGCAATTGGCGATCAATTGGCGATCGCCATCAGTCAATCTGAACTTTATACTAAAAGCGTCGATTCAGCACGGATAGCACAAGAACAAGCTGCCCAACTCGAAGTAACTCTGTGCGAACTCCAGCAAGCTCAAACTCAGCTCGTGCAGGCAGAAAAAATGTCGAGTCTCGGTCAGATGGTAGCAGGAATTGCCCACGAAATCAATAACCCGGTCAGCTTTATTTTCGGCAATCTTACCTACACAGAAGAATACACTAGAAACCTGATGAAACTGCTGCAAATGTATCGAGATGAATACCCGGAACCTTCTCCAGCAATTCAGGAAGAAATAGAAATGTTAGAGCTAGATTTCTTGCTAGACGACTTGCCGAAAATGCTGTCTTCTATGCAGGTGGGAGCCACTCGCATCCGGGATATCGTGCGGAGTTTGCGGAATTTCTCTCGCCTCGATGAATCTGACATGAAAAAGGTTAACATTCACGAAGGCATCGACAGCACATTGATGATTTTAGAACACCGTCTGAAATTTCAGTCCGATAGCGTAGCGGGTACGGAGTCTCATCGCCCACCAATTCAAGTCATTAAAGAATACGGACAACTGCCACGGGTGGAGTGCTACGCCGGACTGTTGAATCAGGTGTTTATGAATATTATTGCTAACGCTATTGACGTGTTACAAGAAGAGCTCGAAAATCCGGGAATTATCCGCATTCGTACAGAGGTAGAAGGTACTCTCGCTGTGATTAGAATTGCTGATAACGGTGCAGGTATCACAGATCAAGTCAAGCAACGGATATTTGACCCATTCTATACTACCAAACGGGTCGGTTCAGGAACGGGGATGGGTTTAGCGATTTCCCATTCAATTATTGTAGAAAAACATAAAGGTGAAATCAAGTGTTTCTCGGTGGTGGGGAAAGGCACTGAATTTATAATCGAGATTCCGATTAAAAGGGCAGAAAATTAAATGGGTTTGTTGGTCAAAATACTAAGGTGCGTCAGTTGGAAAAACCAGTTCTTTTTGTACTAACTTTAAGACTGAAAAACCCTACAGATGCCAACATATAAAAGTTATTTTAGCAGAATTTTGTCTGGTTGACAATATGAACTAGACAACTAAAATTGATATGATATTAAAAATCTAAAATCTAGAATCTAAAATCTAAAATTTAAAGACGCACCCTACAGGCTACCAACAGAGAAAACTTGTTTTACCAGAAATTTGTCGGTGTGTATTGCCCACCCTCCAACTAAAATTGATATCATATTAAAAATCTAAAATCTAAAATCTAAAATCTAAAATGGCATTACCTCCCGGCAGTTTCGGTTTACCCCTAATTGGCGATACCCTCAACTTTTTGCAAGATTCCCAATTCGCCAAAAAACGCCACCAGCAGTACGGAAATATTTTCAAAACCAGCATTTTCGGACAGCCTACCGTGTTTGTGTGTGGCCAAGAGGCGAATTTGTTTGTTTTAAGCAATGAAAACCAATATTTTGTTGTGACTTGGCCTCCCAGCACGAAAGCGCTTTTAGGGCCACTTTCCTTAGCGTTGCAAACGGGTGCTAACCACCAAAATCGGCGCAAGTTGCTGTACCAAGCGTTTCAGCCGCGAGCTTTAGCCGGCTACATCGGCGGGATGGAAAATATCACTCAGCGCTATTTGGAAAAATGGGCCAAAATGGAAACGCTGACTTGGTATCCCGAACTGAGAAATTATACTTTTGATGTTGCGGGTAAGTTGTTAGTAGGGATTGATAATGGTTCGGAAACGGCGCTGGGACATTATTTTGAAACGTTTTCTGATGGTTTATTTTCTATTCCTTTAGATGTGCCTTGGACTCGGTTTGGCAAAGCTAAAAATGGCAGAAATTTACTGTTAGCCGAACTGGACAAAATTATTCGCGATCGCCAGCAAGGAACCCCTAGTGGCAAGGATGCTTTGAGTTTGCTGATTTCGGCTCGCGATGACGAGGGAAATAGTTTGAGTTTGGAGGAGTTAAAAGATCAAGTGCTGTTGCTGCTGTTTGCGGGACACGAAACTTTAACTTCGGCGATCACCTCTTTTTGTCTTCTCCTAGCTCAAAATCCAGATGTGATGGCAAAAGTGCGGGCCGAACAGCAGCAGTTCCCCGCAACTGAACCGCTAACCTTGGAACAACTCAAACAAATGACTTATTTAGAGCAGGTTATGCGAGAAGTGCTGCGGTTGGTTCCACCGGTGGGAGGCGGTTTTCGGCAGGTAATTAATGCTTGCGAGTTCGGCGGCTACGAAATTCCCAAGGGTTGGAGCGTACTTTATGAAATCAATCAGACGCATCAGGATAGCGCAGTTTATCCCGAACCCGATCGATTCGACCCCGATCGATTTAGCTCGGAGCGATCGCCTAAACCGTTCAGCTACGTACCCTTTGGCGGCGGTTTGCGAGAATGTTTGGGCAAAGAATTTGCGCGATTAGAGATGAAGTTGTTTGCGGCAAAGATTGTTCGGGAGTTTGAATGGGAGCTTTTACCGGATCAAGATTTGAATTTAATCCGAGTACCGACTCCGCATCCCCGCGACGGTTTGCGAGTGAAATTTCGTCGAACAACTATGAAATAAATAGAAGCTTCAGTTCTACACCCTCCTTATTTTCCTCTTCTTCTTGAGAACAGGCAAGATGCCTGTTCCACAAAGAGTGAATTTTCTTGTGGAACAGGCATCTTGCCTGTTCTTGATAATGGTGCAATATCTCAGTCTCAATCAACATCCAATTGCATCGACCCCAAATACTTAGTTAAATAAGGAGAAAAAACCTCATAAATCAGAGTCAATGGCTTCCCGTGATGCCAAAACAAATAGTGCCGCCCCCAAAAAGGGCCCGACTCTTCAAACGCTGATTCCAAAGCAGCCGAATTACCGCAATAAATGCCCTGCACATCGCGATACAATTCTGTCCGCAGCCTCGCTAAACTAGCCCAAATTGGCAAAGATTTATTTTGTAAATATTCGTCTACGTGGCTCGCTTCCCACCAAGAAGTCGCATAGGCTAAACGCTGTCCAGAAGCAGTTCGCAGCCACACTTGGCGGCGCAGGCGCGGCCCCGGAACCGCGACAATTTGCTGGGGCGCGCCGTCTGCGTCTTCACCAACTAAAGACATATCGATCACATCTACTTCTGTGGGTTCCCCTGTCAGCAGTTGCAGGTGACGGGTGGGGGAACCGTCGCCTAGGAGCAGTATTTGCCATGCCGGTGCGAGCTTGGTGTGGGGCAAACCCTTCTGTACTGCCTCTTCGGCTCCTTGCCACAGGGGGTTGAGAGCGTGCCAGGTGCGGCTGTTTTTGGGTGTGAATGTTGCAGTCAAGGGTCTTTACAAAACTTAATTTTTTGTTTATTATAACGCTTCTGCAATTATCAACTCAAAAATTAAAAATTGATCGCCCAATGACGATCGCCCATAGGATGCCCGGTTAAATAGTTATAATACTTCTGTTCGGGATTTTTATTCTTCCTTCTTCCTTCCTTCTTCCTTCTTCCTTCTTCCTTCCACTATATGTTACGAATAACCGAAATAAAACTCCCCCTAGATCATCCTCCAGATGCGATCGCCAGCGCCATTCTCAAAAAGCTGCAAATTCCCCCCGAAGAATTGCTCGGCTATTCCATATTCAAGCGCAGCTACGATGCTCGTAAAAAAGCAGAAATCCTCCTTGTCTATATTGTGGATGTAGAGACGACACAGGAAAAGCAACTTTTGGCGCGCTTTAAAAAAGATCCTCATGTGATGGTAACACCAGACACGAGTTATCGCTTGGTAGCCAAAGCCCCCAGCAATTTGACGATTCGCCCCATTGTGATTGGTACAGGGCCGTGCGGTATGTTTGCAGGCCTGATGCTGGCACAAATGGGGTTTCGCCCTATCCTTTTAGAACGCGGAAAAGCAGTTCGCGATCGCACAGTTGACACCTTTGGATTTTGGAAGAAAAAAGCAGAATTCAACCCAGAATCTAACGCTCAGTTTGGCGAAGGTGGTGCGGGTACTTTTTCCGATGGCAAACTCTACAGCCAAGTTAAAGATCCTCAGCATTATGGACGCAAGGTGCTGACAGAACTTGTGAAGGCGGGAGCTTCACCGGAAATTTTATATATTAATAAACCCCATATTGGCACGTTCAAACTGGTGGGAATTGTCCAAAGTATTCGCGCCCAAATACAATCATTAGGCGGAGAAATTCGGTTTCAAACTCGTGTAGAAGATATCCACATCGAAAATGGAAAAGTGCAGGGACTTACCCTCGCCAGCGGAGAATATATTGCTACTAATTATATAGTTCTGGCGGTGGGACACAGCGCCCGCGATACTTTTGAAATGTTGTTTTCGCGCGGGGTTTACATCGAAGCAAAACCATTTTCTATTGGTTTTCGAGTCGAACATCCCCAAACTATCATCGATCGCTGTCGTTTTGGCGATCGGGCGGGCCATAAGCTTTTGGGTGCCGCCGATTACAAACTGGTTCACCATTGCCAAAACGGCCGTTCTGTATATAGTTTCTGTATGTGTCCCGGTGGTTTGGTAGTGGCGGCTGCGTCAGAACCGGGGCGACTTGTTACTAATGGGATGAGTCAATATTCTCGGAATGAACGCAATGCTAACAGCGGGATTGTGGTGGGTATCACGCCGGAGGATTATCCCGGTCATCCCTTAGCAGGAATTGAGTTTCAGCGTCGCCTAGAAGAACGGGCATTTGAGTTAGGAGGTGGCACTTACAACGCCCCTGGGCAGCTTGTGGGTGATTTTTTGGCAAATCGCCCTTCCACGGCGCTAGGCAGTGTGCAGCCGTCTTATACGCCGGGAGTTGTGATGACTGATTTGAGCGAAAGTTTGCCAGATTATGCGATCGCAGCTATCCGCGAAGCACTTCCGGCTTTTGACAAACAGATTAAAGGATTTGCGATGGATGATGCGGTTTTGACTGGGGTGGAAACGCGCACTTCTTCACCAATTCGGATTAAACGCAAGGAAGATTATCAGAGTTTGAATACAGAAGGCCTTTATCCTGCTGGGGAAGGTGCAGGATATGCGGGTGGAATCCTGTCGGCAGGAATTGATGGGATTAAGGTGGCGGAGGCGGTTGCTTTGAGTATTTTGCGATCTTCAAACCACAAAATTTGACGCGGGATTTGAGGATTTTTAGATGATTTGAAGATTGCCGTCAACTGTCAACAGTCAACCGTCAACTCTGTTCAAACAGCAGCTAAACGCGATCGAATTTCCGTATCCGTATACTCCGGCGTCCAGCCTTCTTGCGTGGTAAAATAGCGCACCGCTTTAATTTTCCGGGCTGCTGTCAAATAAAACCAATGTTCTGTATTCGCCGGCACGTTGATAAATTCTTCCGGCTGCACTGTGAGTTCGACTTGGCTGCCGTCGGGCCGCACGAAGCCAAAAATGCCTTCTCCTGCTACGATGTAGCGCACTTCATCATCGGCGTGGATGTGGCACTTGTTGAATTTGGACAGCAAGGTGTCGATGTTGGGAATGTCTGGGTGCAGTACAATTAAGTCTCGCGATTGATAGCCTGCCGTTTCCTTGAGTTGTTGAAAGTAGCCGTCGAGGGCTTGCAGCACTTGCTCTTTTTGATTGTCGTCAAGAGCATCTTTAGCTAACAAATTTTGAATTTCAGCGCTGTCACCCACGGGCCAGCGGTTGAGTTGAATGTTTAAGGAAGCGAGTTCTCGGGTAATGTCGCTTTGTTGAGTGTAGGTTGTACCGTTTTCGAGTTGCAGGATAGCCATTTTTGTACGTTCCAATTTTTGGGTGAGGCGATACACAGGCACTCTGAAAGATGTTTGTCGATCGCGCCTGTACCAGAATCACAATTTTAACGCTAATTTGAACAGGCTTTCCGCCCTGTTCCACAACAGTTCAATATTTGTCGCGATAACATTGATAAGTCAGGCGCCAGCTAGCACCAGCAGCGATGGCATTACTGATATCTTAAATGTAACTTTTGCAACAACTATGCCTACTTATACTGGAATTTCTAGCGAAGCATTTCAGCATCCCCTCGATCGCCAAGCTGAGGAAGCGTTACGCAGCGTACCTGGATTTGACTTAATTGCCAGCAAATTTGTAGAATTTGTCTACGAACGACCGCAATTCGTTTACCTAATGGGAAATAGCATTCAAGTCGGGCCTCGCCAATATGCCAGCATTTATCATATATTTCGGGAGTGCGTGCAGGCTTTAGATGTTTTTCCAGAACCGGGTTTATTTGTTTCTCAGAATCCCTCAGTTAACAGCTATGCCCTGGGAAAAAACCAACCTTATGTAGTATTAAACACGGGTCTTTTAGACTTGTTGGATGAGGCCGAACTGCGGGTAGTCTTGGCTCACGAGTTGGGACACATTAAATGTGGCCACCCAACTTTAAATCAAATGGCGATGTGGGCGATGAGCGTCGCATCGACAATTGGCGAGATGACTTTCGGTTTGGGAAATATGGTCGGTAGCGGTTTAATTTTCGCTTTTTATGAGTGGCGGCGCAAGGCTGAATTGTCGGCGGATCGGGCGGCTTTGTTGGTGACGGATGACTTGAACAGTGTGATGAAGACGATGATGCAACTTGCGGGAGTTAGCAGTAAATATGCTGACCAATGCAGTTTGCAAGAATTTATCCGCCAGTCTGACAACTATCAAGAGCTCGATCGAGACAATCTCAACCAAGTGTATAAATTTTTACTTTACAACGGCGGCCAAGGCGTGATGCTGAGTCACCCTTTCCCGGTGGAACGCCTGCGGTATTTGCGAGACTGGGCCAGTTCCGAGGAATACCGCCAAATTAAGCTAGGGAACTACAAGCGGGCTGTAGCTGAGGGTGCGGTTGATGTCAAGTCGCAAACGCCTAGCAGTGAGACGGAGGCTTTGCGCCGTCAGATTGAAGAGTTGCAGCGGGAGATCGAGAGGCAAAAATCAAAGCGAAACTAAGTTTAAATTCCTCGTTTCCAGGCTGTGCCTGGGAAGCAGCTAAATGTTTTGTTGAAGATTTACCGGATTTGAGGGAGGGGGAAACGTAAAAGAAAGATAAACCAGTGAGAGACTTACTCGCAACTGGCCTCCAATCTGAAAACTGTCCCCTCCTTTCGGAAATCTGTTTCTGAGGAGGTGTAGTTTAAATCAAGAGAAGCTTATAAATCAACGGGGCTAAAAAAAATGAATATTGATAACACAATGAATACTAAGAAGCCAACTTCTAATTTTTTCGGCAATGTGGGAAAAGTCGCGATGGCTCTGACTCTTCTAGCCGCCGGCATGGCATTTACAAATCCTGGGAGAGATCAATACCTAACTTATGCTTCCGGCGTACTCCAAACCGAGTTGGAAAGCACTGTGTGCAAAGATTCTCGCGTTCCGAAAGCTTTGGGCGGCATTACAGATACTTTGATCGGCAGTTGCAAGAATCTGCTGACTTCGCAGCGGGGCACGATCGAAAGCTTGCTCGACAATACAACGCAGCGTCAGAATTTGGGTGTGGTCAGTATTTACACAACTGAATTAGGTAAAAAAAGCTATCAAACAGTTGGAGCTTTTGGTAATTTTGTTACCCTGCCACCTAGTTCTGAAAATGTTCAAAATTAGAGTCAAATTAAGTTCACTTGTTGAAACCGGGTTTTTTAGAAAGCCCGGTTTTTGTTTACGTAATTCTCTCTCAGTAAATCTCAATAAATTCGGAGAGCAATAGCACATATTTTTAAGGAGACCCGCTATTAGAGAGAAAATATTAAGTTTTCTTAAAGAAGAAAAGTTATTGTCCCACTTAATATTAACATGAACGCTATAAAGTTTGATGTTTAACAAATAAGCAGATGGTAATGCAATTAAGTAAGGGTGAGAGATTTAATATCTCTAAAGAAGCGCCCGGTTTGAAAAAAATGGCGATCGCCCTCGGTTGGCAGGTGACAGAGGCAGGACAAAGCTACGAGGTTGATGTCTCTGCGTTTATGCTAGGTGCTGACGGCAAAATACCTAACGATAAGTATTTTATCTTTTACAATAATCTGCAATCCGGTGACAGTTCGGTACTGCAAGTGATTCGGGATAAAAACAACAGAAGTCAAGAGAATAAAACGATTTACGGGGTTATCTTGAAAAGAGTTAATGCTGAAATTGAGGAAATAACTTTTGTTGTCACTATTCACGAAGCAGATAAAATTAATGCAAATTTTAGCAATATAAAAAATGCTTTTATCAAGATTTACAATTTGGATACAGAAAACGAACTTGTTCGTTATGAATTAAAAGAGAATTTTTCGCGAGAGACTGCTGTAGAATTTGGTCGCTTGTATAGAAAGAATGGAGAGTGGAGATTTCAAGCGGTAGGAGCAGGATATCAGGCAGGATTGCAGAGTTTTGTGGATAAGTATTGCAGCTAAAGTAGTAATAATATTGCTCCAATTAATCACGAGTTGGCAGCGGTCACAGCAGATGATTTGCAGTTCCCGGCTGGGGAGTTGGAGGTGAAGCCAGAACCGGAAGCGGAACAGTCTCGTCTGGAGCATTTGGTAACTTTGTTAACTTGCTACCTAGTTTTGAAAATGCTCCAAACCAATGTCAAATTCAGTTCAATTGTAGAAACCGCTTGGGAAGCTAGCCCGGTTTTCACTTAGGTAATTCTCTCTAAGTAAATCTCAATAAATTCAGATACAGACACCAGATATTTTTAATCAAGCCCGCGATTAGAGAAACTCTGTTAAATTTCATTAATTAAAGAACTTCTTATGCCACTTAACCTTAAGATGAGTAGTATAATTTTTTATCTTTAACAAATAAGCAGATGGCAATGCAATTAAGTAAGGGTGAGAGATTTAATATCTCTAAAGAAGCGCCCGGTTTGAAAAAAATCGCGATCGCCCTCGGTTGGCAGGTGACAGAGGCAGGACAAAGCTACGAGATTGATGTCTCTGCCTTTATGCTAGGTGCTGACGGCAAACTACCTAACGATAAATATTTTATCTTTTACAATAATCTGCAATCCTGTGACGGTTCGGTACTGCAATCGATTCCTGACAAAAACAACCGAGGTCAAGAGAATAAGAGTATTTACGGCGTTGTTTTAGAGAAAATTAATGCTGAAATTGAAGAAATAACTTTTGCGGTCACTATTCACGCATCAGATAAAATCAAGGCAAATTTTAGCAATATCAAAAATGCTTTTATCAAAATTACCAATTTGGATACGGGAAGCGAACTGGTTCGGTATGAATTAAAAGAGAATTTTTCGCGAGAGACTGCAGTAGAGTTTGGTCGTTTGTATAAAAAGAATGGAGAGTGGAGATTTCAGGCGGTAGGAGAAGGATATCAGGCCGGATTACAGAGTTTGGTGGACAAGTATTACAGCGGAAATAGCAATAATATTTCTCCAATTACTCACGAGTTGGCAGCGGGAACAGCAGCAGATGATTTGCAGTTGCCGGCTTGGGATTTGGAGGGGGATTCAGAACCGGAAGCGGAACAGTCTCGCCAGAATCCAAGGGTACAGCCATCACGAATTAACAATCAAGTTAATAATAATAATAATTCGCGAAGCCGCAAAATACCCGCAGCTTTATTAGCAGGTTTAGGGGTTTTGGTGTTGGGAACAAGTGTAGGGACGATCGCCTTTATGCGATCGGGAAATGAAACGCTTAAGCAAGCGAAAATACTAGCCGTTGAAACGCAGAATGCAGAGAAAGTCACAGATGTCAATTTGCTCAGAAGTTTCGATAAACGACTTAAAGAAACGATCGCCAATTTAGAGAAAATTCCTAACTTCCCCGGCTTTGGGTATCAGCAAGCTAGAGCAGATTTGCTGCAACTGCGCCCGAGTTTGGTTCCAGTAGCGCAAAACTTACAGGTGGCAGAAAGTCTAGCAACGGCTCAAAAATTGGCGATGGAAGCTGCTGTGGTTGTGCAAAAACCGCCTCATCCGATGGAAGTTTGGCAGCAGTCGCAAAGTAAATGGCAACAGGCGATCGCACTTTTAGAAGCGATAGATTCACGTACACCGGTTTATAATCTAGCTCAAAATAAGTTATCTAATTACCGGGTCAATCACGCTGTGATCAGTCAAAGAGTTGCGATCGCTCAAAAAGCTGCAAATTTCAGCAACCAAGGTTCTTTGAAAGTTCAAAAGGGAGATGTTCCGGGGGCGATCGCCAATTTTACTCAAGCTTTAGCGCTGAATCCGAACATACCTCAAGCTTACCTCGGATTGGGAATTGCTACTGGCCAACAGGGAAACAAGCAGCAGGCAATTTACAATTACGATCGAGCGCTGCAATTTAATCCTAACTTGGCAGAAGCTTATTTCGGTCGCGGTCAAGCATACTATGAATTGGGAAACAAGCAAAAGGCGATCGGCGATTACGAACAAGCTATTCGCGTTAATCCTAATTATGGTTTGGCTTATTTGGAACGAGGTGCTAAGTAGATAGGCGGGAAAAAACCAATCTATGTAACAAAACATTAAGTTGCCTGATTGGAGTTAAACTTAAGACGT
>NZ_JAUPTE010000010.1:0-114548 GCF_036701705.1 Microcoleus sp. w1-18aA5
TAGCAGGCATTCACTTTGTCTGAATATCATTATGTTATATTATACCACTATGCGTTTTAAATGCACAACAGCTTACCAACTTTACTTACACACGTTCTGCAAATCTTTGAACAGCTTTTGGCGCGAAAGCAGCAACTAAAAAAGCAGTTGTAATGTATTTCCCCTCAGAATCTTTGCTAGTTATTGTTATTGC
Source organism: Microcoleus sp. w1-18aA5 (assembly GCF_036701705.1). NCBI lineage: Bacteria > Bacillati > Cyanobacteriota > Cyanophyceae > Oscillatoriales > Microcoleaceae > Microcoleus > Microcoleus sp. w1-18aA5. Next base: position 194 of record NZ_JAUPTE010000010.1, read on the forward strand.
ACCAAACACAATCGCTGCAATCAGCGCAATAAAACTCATGGCTCGCATTGTCGAGTATTTCCCATTATCTTCCTGAAATAATTCGGCAAGCTCTTTTCCATGTTCTGAAGAATTTGGTTGAGTCTCAACTATAGAAGAATGTGTCATTTGATTAACCTCCTAAATGATTAAAGCTTAACTAAGTCCTAACTTAGTTCGAGTGTGGCTACCAACTATTCCATCATCTTCAAGTCCAACAGAACGCTGGAAAGCTTTTACAGCCGTTTGTGTATTTTCACCAAATACACCATCAACTGCTCCTGGATTAAATCCCCGATCGCGCAATCGCTGTTGGAGTTTTATAACGGCTGAACCTGTTGAACCAAAGCGTAGAGTCACAAATGGCGACTCATTTTCTAGCTGTTCGGGAGTGAATTGCATACCTAGCTTATCAGCAACTTGTTTTCTCAAACTGGGAAGTTGACTGTACAGCAAATCACCCGGACAATCAGTATTGCTGAAATCTCTGTGTCCCTTGATATTGAGCGGACTAATATTGCAAGAATCGCATAATGACACACAAAGTTCTACAAGGCTCTCCCATTGCTTTTCACTCATTTGGAAAGTCATGAAATTCCCTTCATTTTCAATACCAGGAGATTGATTGCCGTTGGCTAATTTTCCTGGATCTTGCCCTGCATGGGCTGACTGAATGCAAAACCCTTTTTTCACAGCATCTAGGGAACCGTGCCGACCTTCTAAAATCAACCCTCCGGTTGTATTTAAGAAGTTGTGTCCTGAGTCCGACCAATCATTATCATCCATGTGAAAGTTTTGAATGTTTCGCGCCAACTTAATCGCTCCTTCAAGTGTGCCTCTTGAGGCATCGTTGGGAGGATTTTGGTTGTTTGTATGATGGACAATTACATAGCGGGGAATAGTCATTTGAAAAGGAAATGTTCCAGATTTTGGCGGTCTGGCTCCCCACGCTGCTGCTGTTACAACTTTTGCTGTAAATGACATAAAAAATGACTCCGAATTGTTTAATTTGTAGGTGGAATTTCCCCCACGGAGGGGGCAACTTCTGTTTAGGCTATGGCTTTGAAGTAATGCTCAGCAATCTGCGCGATGAGATCGGCCCTGTCCCGTCCATTCACTATTTTTCTGGCCTTAGAGAAATCGCGTTGATCGCCAACAATGAAATCACTCAAACCTACACCCGTAAAGCTACCATCGCGCATTCCCCGAACTAGAATCATGGCAGCGATTTCAGGGAGAGCGGCTTTTTCTGGATTATCTATCAAATTAATTCCGAGTTTTTCACTCCATATTTGATAGTTGCGACGCCCTGTAATTTGGACGAAACCTCTGCCTTTGAAGCGAGGCCCATCACCGGATTCAGTGTTCCCTAAATCTTCGCGGCCTTCATAATCCCACCCATCAGCTAATTCCATCATCAAACGTCCAAAATGGGATTCATGTTCGGCTGTTGCAAAAACATAGGCAATTTGCCCGCGATCGATGACACCATTACCCTGACATTGATTGAGGATAAGAGGCAAATTTTTCTTGGCAAAGGGACGAATTGCCGACGGGGATTGAGCGATATCTAAAATACGATCGACGCTAGGGAAACCACCTGGCATATCCCAAATCTTGGGTTGGCGAGTAACTATTGCGATTTCTTCTGGCTTCACCTTCAGCAATTCGGCCCAGGTATTGCGATCGACTTTACCTGTTACCTTTAGTCCGCCTGGGACAAATTGGCTTTTATCAGCAGGACGCATCCGTTGAAATTGTTCCACTGCTGCCTTAGTGACAGACCCAAAAGTCCATCAATTTTGGCATCTTTTGGTAATAATCCCCAATCTTTTAAGCGCCTTTGCAGGATTTCGACATCATCAATCAGGTGAGGGGTATCGATAATCCCGTCATTGATTTGTAACTCAACTTTTTCAATCGTCATATTCACAGCTCCAAGTAGTAATGATGTTTGTAGTAAGGACTGAGCGTCCTTTCTTACAGATTTTGGAAAAATGCGGACTAAAGTCCTCACTACAAACCTTTTTTATGGGCGATTCATCCGAGGCGATATCAATCGCCAACCAGTAAAATTTGAGAGTTATTTGGAAATTCGATGCAGCCACATTGTTGCAGTAGAGTCAATTTTGCTACTGTCCCAATTGTCATAAAAAGATAAAGCTTCACGCAAACTAAAAGCATTGCCAGCGGAGGATATCAATTTACGACTGTATAACTTGTTTTCGCCCTTGTTATCTGGTGAAGATGGGGAATTTTTCCGATAGCCTGCGTAGAACCACTCTCCGGCTGGATCGTTCACAAAAAAGTCACCCTTGTCGTTATAACCGCGAATAACTAGAATGTGACCCGGAACAGTCCAATAACCGTGCAATATACATATCTCGCCAGAATCGAGAGAGCGAGTGATGTCTGAAAGACTCCCTTTCAATGTCAAATCATCTCTCAACCCCAAACCCTCTAACAATCTTTTGATGCCATCGGGAGAACCGTGATCGATTCCCAGCCTATCGAAACGTTTTTTAACATCATCTTCGTACTGTGCAAAGGGGCCTAAATCTGCAACTTGAAAGTATTTCAGACACATTGCCGAACTTGTAGCACCGCAAGTGCGCCAGGGTTCAATTTCGTTATCATATTGACTGAAATACGGAACGTTATGATTGACAGCCATAATTTACCTCAAGGTAAGTGTTGTAAAGGATTGATTTAGCCTCAAACCATTTATTTGAGCTGATATTTATACAGTAGCGAGTTGTTATTGTACGGTCGATATAGATAACCTAAGTTGTTAAAGTTCAATCCAAAAACAAAAAAAATGAGGCAACCTCAGTTTAAATAAGTAAACCTCAGTAAACTTCAGGTTATACTCAAGATCCAATGAAAATTTTTTAACGTTATGAATTTTGAAGAAGGGCTGAAACTCGCAGATACCGCCGTATTTGCCAAAACAAACAGACACTTAAAAGATATAGAAGTAATAATTCTGAGGGGATCTTGGGAAGGTCATGAGTATCATAAGATTGCAGAGGCTTACGGATATGCTGCCGAATACCTGATGCAAGATGTTGGCCCCAAGTTATGGAAGCTGCTTTCGGAAGCTTTAGGGGAAAGAGTCAGTAAAAGAAACTTTCAAACGGCATTGGAAAGGCGATCGCACTTGCAGTCAGAGATAGCCGCACAGCCAATTGCACCAGAAATAGCGGAACAATTGGTCAACATCGAGGATTTTGGCGATGTTTCAGGAGTTACAAGCACTCCTTTATGCCAAGATTGGGGTGAAGCGCCGGAAGTCTCAAATTTTTTCGGCCGCGCCGCAGAATTAAATACCCTCAGTCAATGGGTACTCCGCGATCGCTGTCGCTTGGTGGCGCTGTTGGGTATGGGAGGTATTGGTAAAACGGCTTTGACTGCTAAACTGGGAGAACAAATTCAGGGTGAATTTGAATATCTAATTTGGCGCAGTCTCCGTCATGCACCTCCCTTGCTGACAATCTTGACTGAGTTGAACTCATTTGCCAGCAGTTCCCCAGAAACGCAACTGCCAACTACTATAGGCGAGCAAATTTCTTCCCTAATCAAAAGTTTGCGCGATCGCCGTTGTTTGCTGATCCTAGATGATTGGGAAATGATTTTGCAAAGTGGAGATATAGCTGGGTATTACGGAGATGGTTATGAAGGGTACGGTCAACTATTGCAGCGAATCTCAGAAGAAAGGCATCAAAGCTGCTTGCTACTTTTATCGCGAGAAAAGCCTGTAGAGGTTGCATCTTTAGCAGGCGAAACCTTACCTGTACGTGCATTACAAGTTAAAGGCTTAAAACCAACAGATGCAAAAATGCTGTTGGCATCCATTGGTTTTTCTGACTCAGAAAACGGCTTAGACGAACTAATACAAGTATACCGAGGTCATCCGGCTGCACTGAAAATTACTGCTACCACAATTCAAGAGTTGTTTAATGGCAATATCAGTCAATTTATGGGTCAAAGCTCCTTAGTTATTGGCGATATTTTTGCCAATCTACTTAACGAACATTTTCAGCGGTTATCGGATTTAGGAAAAGCTGTCATGTACTGGCTGGCGATCGAACAGCAGCCGATTTCCTGGAACCAACTGAAAGCAAAATTATCAGCAGGCGTTTCTAGTTCAGAATTACTAACAGTATTAGAATCCTTGGTAAGGCGTTCGTTAATCGAAAAAGAGCTTTCTCCCTTTAGTGCTGAAGCAAAATTCACTCTCGAACCCGTGATGATGAAATATCTCACCCATAATTCGATCGAACAAATATGCCAAAATATTCTCGAAGCAATGGAAGCGCAATCCACCGACAAGCTAGGTTTAATCGGAAGTCATGCTTTCGAGCGATCGCCCGAACTCAAGGACACTAAAATTACTCAGCTACACCCGATCTTAACCAAAGTTCGAGAACGCTTAGATTTAACTCCAATAAATAATTATCAAATGCAGCTAAAAAAACTTTTGTCAAAAGTGCGCGAGTGTCCTTCCCCAAAGCTTCAATATGCAGAGAAAAATATTCTCAAACTGCTAGGAGAAACTGAAATATAGAGTGGGGAGGGCGGGTTTATGTAACCGATCTGCAAGCTTTAAATTAGTTGGCGAACCCGCCCCTACAGGTTCTTAAGAGGTTCTATGGTTCCAAATAACTTAATTCATCCAGGATTCATATTGCAAGGTCGCTACCAAGTTATCGATCGCATTGGTGGCGGTGGCTTTGGCGATATTTTTGAAGTAGACGATGGTGGCATTATCAAAGTATTAAAAGTTTTGAATTTAGATAACTTTAATAACCCAGATATTAAGCAAAAAGCCACCATTTTATTTCAGCGAGAAGCAAAGTTCTTAATGAGCCAAAGACACCCCGGCATTCCTCGTGTAGAAAAAGACGGATATTTTAATTGGCCTGAAGGTAGTAGCAAACCGTTACCATGTTTGGTAATGGAGAAAATACCGGGGCAAAATTTACAAAAGTGGATGTTAGCAAGAGCGAATCAACCAATAAATACAGAAACTGCGATCGACTGGTTGACACAACTCACACAAATTCTCAATTTACTGCACCAGCAGCAGTATTTTCACCGAGATATTAAACCGTCCAATATCATGTTAAAGCCGGATGGGAAATTGGTATTAGTTGATTTTGGTGCGGTGCGAGAAGTAACAGAAACTTACTTGCGGCAACAAAAAGAAAATTATACGGGAACTGCGATTATTTCCGCTGGCTATACGCCAAGCGAACAAGCAGAGGGTCATGCAGTACCGCAATCGGATTTCTTTGCTTTGGGGCGTAGTTTTGTTTATTTACTGACAGGAAAAGTGCCGATCGATTTACCTAAAAATCCTGACAATGGTGAATTGATCTGGCGAGATAAAGCAACGCAAGTTTTACCACATTTGGCAGATTTAATTGACCGCATGATGGCTCCTTTTTTTGGCAAGCGACCACAAAACTGCCAGGAAATCTTGCAGATTTTGGCACGAGGAGACGCGCGATCGCCCTTGGAAAGATTGGCGAAACCGTTGCCAGAAATTAAACAATCCATTGAACCCAGTAAAACGAATCCTATTTTTGATAGGATTCGTTTTAACTGGGTAGGCAAACTAGCTCTAGCTAGCTTTTTTTTGCTAGGCGGTTTGTGGACTTTCTCACCCCAGATAGTATTTTATCTTAACAAAGAAGGTTTGAGCAATTACAAAAATCAACGTTTAGATAATGCGGAATTATATTATAAAACAGCTCTATTTTTTCAAGGAAATGATGGAAAAGTTAACTATAACTTAGGCGTAATTTATGAAGACAAACAAGAGTATGACAAGGCTCGCGCTGCATATCAAATTGCTATCAATGCAGGTGTTAATAAAGCTTTAAATAATTTGGCGCGACTGGAAATTTTAGATAAACAATATGCGAAAGCTCTACCGCTGTTAAAAAAAGCTTTACCACTTGCCACAGATATTAAGACAACGTACACTATACACAAAAATTTAGGTTGGGCGCAGTTGGAGTTAGGGCGATATGAAGAGGCTAACAATAACCTGACGAAAGCGATTAATATTTCTAGCGATCGCTCTGTTGCTTACTGTTTGCACGCTGTTCTTTTAGAACGTCAAGGAAATCCACAAAAATCTAGATTTAATTGGAAAAAATGCTATAATAATTTGTCGTCTGAATTGCCTGAAGAACAGAGATGGATACGGCAAGAATTTAGCAAAAATTTTCAAAATTTAAAGTTATAGCGTATCTCCGATAGTCCGGCAGGGGTTTAAACCCCTGCCTCAAAGCACAAGTCCTCGCTTCAGAGGACTAATGAAGATTTCCAAAGTTTATGCGATCGCTTCGCTATCGCGAACAATGAAAAATAATTTAGGTCATGAAAAATAATCATCCATCCAAGCTGACACCAATCAATCTCAAAGGCAAAACATTTACTTACTTTGCTATTTTTGGGCTGACGCCTTTAATCCCGATCGTCACAGCGTCAAATGTTTATCCTGTAATTAATGGATTGCATCCTCAAGTTTCAGGTATCGATCGACCGGAAATGCTAGCGATCGACTGTGAGGATTATACTGCCGATCCTCGCGGGCCTCTTGATGTCTTAATTCCTTATATTATCAGTCCCCGACGCACTTTATTGCTGAACGATCGCCCGAAGTTGCGTTGGAATAAAGTTCCCGGTGTTAATAATTATACTGTGAGTTTAGTGAAGGGCGATCGCACAATTTGGGAAACAAATGTTAATGGAAATGAGGTAGTGTATCCGGGAACACCACAACTGGAACCGGGATTTGTGTATTTACTGGTGGTAAAAGCTGAGAACGGCAGGACATCGGACGAGGAAAAACTGCCCGATCGAAGCTTCCGAATGCTACCAACGACCCAAAAGCAACTGGTGAAAGGGGCGATCGAGCAAATTAACAGTCAAAAAATTGCCGAGAAAACCAAAGCTTTGCAACGTGCTTATTTTTACATCGGTTCCGATTTGAAATCTGAGGCGATCGAGACATTGGAAGCATTGGTAGCAAAGGGTTTTCGAGAAGCTATTGCCTATCGCAAGCTAGGCGATTTATACTGGCAAGAAGGGGTGAGATTGCTGGCAGAGAGCAATTATCTAAAAGCACAGGAATTAGCTAGTGCAGCCAAAGACATCGGGGAGCAAGCGCAGTTAGAGGAGGCTTTGGGGGAGTTGTACGGGGCGATCGGGGAAAAGCAAGAAGCACTTCGCTGGTTGATGCAAGCCATAAACAGTCACAAAGCTTTAGGAAATACGCCAAGAGTCAAGGAAATTGAAACGCAGATTGCCAAACTCAAGGCAAGTTTGGCAAAACCGCAACGCTTTGCCGGAGGATTGGGGAGTTAATTTAGAGAAAATTTTGATTTTTCCCGGAAAAAGTTTTTAGAGGGAGTATGAAATTGGAAATCATGAGGTGAGAGGCAAGAACGAAAATGAGTAATGAAAAATCTGCCAGTCAGGTAGCTGAGGAATTAGTTTCTGTAACAAACGAGTTGAGGCTTGGTGCTGGAGAAACTATTTTAATTTCTCATGTAGCAGATAGCACTCCGATCAAACGACCAATCACAGAGCCTCCTAGTGTCAGACCACCCACTCCCGGTAATATAGTCGATCGTACAGGTTAGGAATTTCTTGTTCTTAAGGCAAATGACCTATTGAGGTAAACTTGTTTAGGGTTAGCTAAAAGTGAGGGAATTATCTTTGATATCAACTTTTATTTTTTGCTACCTGCTTTTGCTCGGCTCCCCCCTGTTACAAAGATCGAATGCTTTAGCGCTGGAAGTGCCAGAACAAGCACAAAATTCCCAAAATACTAAAACTGAAGCAGATAGACTGTTTCAACAGGCGAACGAGCAATTAAATAGCGGCGACCTACAAAAAGCACTGGAAACCTACCAACAAGTTTTGGAGATTGGGAGAAAAATCGGCGATCGCCCAGGTGAGGGGGAAGTTCTTCACAAAATAGGCGTTGTTTACGACCGTCTCAGTCAATATCATCAAGCAGTAGAGTTTTATCAAAAAGCATTAGAAGTGCGTCGAAATTTAGGCAATCGTACTGGGCAAGCAGCTACTCTCCACAATCTTGGAGACGTATATCGATTATTAGGCGAATACCAACCAGCCCTAGAAGTTTTGCAGCAAGCTCTTGCTATTCGTCAGGAGTTTAACGATCTAACAGGAGTTGGTAACACTCTCAATCATCTTGGTGCTGTTTATCAAGAAATGGGGGATTATTATCGTGCTTTAGAGTTCTATCAAAAAGCTCTTACTATTAGTAGAGAAGAGAGAGAGCGAGCTGGTGAAGGACGTGCCTTAACCAATCTGGGAATAATTTACGGAAATTTGGGGCAGTATGTTCGTGCTTTAGAGTTTTATCAGCAAGCGTTAGCGATATTTGAAATTTTAAATAATCCTACTGATAAAGCTCATATTCTCGATCGGACTGGTTCAACCTATAGCGAACTGGGTCAATACTGGCAAGCACTAAACTTATATCAACAAGCTTTAGCTACTTATCAAGCAACAAATAATAAAGTAGGTATGGGAACTACTCTTCATAACATTGGTTTCGCCTATGTTAAACTGGGTCAGTATACTGAAGCATTAAACTCTTATCAGCAAGCTTTAATTATTAGTAAAGAGATTGGCGATATTACAGGATTTGGAAATACCCTTAACAATTTAGGCGTAGTTTACCAGCAGTTAGGTCAGTATTCTCAAGCCATAGATGTCCTCAAACAATCATTGTCAATTTTCCAAAATCTTGGCAATCGTAAGGATCTAGGTGATACTTTGGATAGTTTAGGTACAGTTCATCAAAGAATTGGTCAATATTCCCAGGCTTTGCAATTATATCAGGAATCTTTAGCAATCCGTAAAGAAGTAGGCGATCGCCCTGGAGAAAGAATTACTCTCAGTAACATTGCTGACGTAATCTCCAAACAAAATCAACCAGAATTAGCCATAATTTTCTATAAAGAATCTGTCAACGTTACCGAATCAATTCGCAGCCAATTACGCTCCCTACCCACCGAAGAACAGCGATCTTATACAACAACTGTCGCCGATACCTATCGCCGCCTCGCCGATTTATTACTGCAACAAGACCGAGTTTTAGAAGCACAACAAGTCCTCGATTTACTCAAAATTCAAGAAATAGAAGATTACCTGCATTCCGTGCGGGGAAACGAACAAACGGCACAAGGCATTCCCTTAACTCCTCAAGAACAGCAAATTCGCAACAGGCACAATGAAATTTTAAATAGAGAAATTCAACTAGGCAGAAAGCTTGCTGAATTAGAAAAAATTCCCGTAGCTAACCGCACCTCCCAACAGCAACAAGAAATCGCCACTCTCAGGCAAATGCAGCAGGAAATGCGCGGCACATTCAATGAATTTATTAACTCCCGTGAAATTGTTGCTATTGTCCGACTACTCAGCCCTAATGCTAGAGTACAAACTGTGAATCTAGCTCAACTCAATACCATACGGGGAGACCTATTGCAGCGGTTAGGAAAAAAGGCAGTATTGATTCAGCCTTTAATTTTAGAAGACCGTTTAGAATTGGTAATTACAACTGCTGACTCTCCCCCATTCCGACGTACTGTAGCAGTTAAAAAACAAGAACTCAATCAAGCAATTATGGAATTCCGCATGGCTTTGGGAAATCCCAAATACGATGCCACAATCCCAGCTAAGAAACTTTATAATTGGTTAATCAAACCCCTAGAAGACGATCTGAGTGAAGCACAAGCTAAAAGCATTATTTATGCTCCTGATGGACAGTTGCGCTACATTCCTCTAGCAGCTTTATATGATGGTAAACAATGGTTGGGGCAGCGGTTTGCAATTAATAATATTACTGCTACGAGCCTCACAAAATTCACTGGAGAAACTGCTGCTAAACCTCACATTTTAGCTGGTGCTTTTGCTACGGGTCGTTATAATTTTGAACGGGGGTCTACTCCATTTGCTTTTCCTGGCTTGCAATTTGCGGGGCTGGAAGTAGAAAATTTAGCTGCGATGGTGCCGGGAACTACAAAATTAATCGATCGGGAATTCAATCGTACAACTATGATTCCCCGCTTGCCAGATTATAACATTATTCATTTGGCAACTCATGCTATGTTTGTTACCGGACAACCGGAAGATTCGTTTATTTTGCTAGGTGATGGGGATACAATTACCATGCCCGATATTCAAACTTTAAATCTCCTGAATGTAGACTTGGTAGTATTGAGTGCTTGCGAGACTGGGATAGGTGGTAAACTAGGTAATGGAGAAGAAATTTTAGGTTTTGGCTACCAGATACAGGAAACAGGAGCAAAAGCTGCGATCGCTTCTTTATGGAAAGTAGATGATGGTGGCACTCAAGCTTTGATGGTTGCTTTTTATACGGCGTTGCTGTCTGGAAATAAAAAGGCAGAAGCTTTGCAAAAAGCGCAAATAGCCTTAATTACAGGTAATGATTCAGTGTTGGGTCGATCGGCCAATTTATCAATTTTAGCTCAAACTCGCAGCGGTTTGAAACCGTCAGTGGCCAGTCGTTTGCATCATCCATACTACTGGGCACCGTTTATTCTGATTGGTAATGGTCTTTAAACAGTTGACAGTTGACTGTTGACTGTTGACAGCGAGGTTTTTAGATCGAACTGTTAATAGATTCCGGGAATTATTTTTTTTACTCGCTGGCGGTACTCTGAATAGTCTGGATATTTTTTGGTTAACCAGGTTTCTTCTCGGTTGGCTTTGATGTCGAAAAATATCAGTAAAATTGCAGTAGCTATTAAGTGCGATAGGCTAAGTTGAAAAATTGTCCAAGCGAAAGCTGCTAAAATTAAGCCGCTGTATAATGGATGCCGGACTATTCCGTAAATGCCTGTTTGGACTAATTCTCCGTTTTCTATGGGATACGGTAAAGGTGTGAGGTTTTTTCCTAAGTCTATCAATCCTTTGATGATTAAAATTAATCCGCCTAAGCCGAGAATACTTGCTACACTCCAAGTAAGAGCAAGTAATTGAGTTGATTGAATTTTTAATCCTGGCAGTTGATAAACTGGTAAGATTGCAAATCCTGTGAGCAATCCTCCTTGAAGCAAAACTAAATATTCGCCTCGGCTGTTATTGCGCCAGCCTTCGCGCGTAAAACCCCAGTCTGTTAAAATTTTCATAATTGAAGGAATAAGGAAGTTCGGCAACTGATTCTGTAACGGATGTAACGGATGTCAGTCCGATGTCCGTCGGAAGAAGGGAGAAGGAAGAGGGAAGAGGGGAGAGGGCAGAAGGAAGAGGGGATGAGAAAGTGAACTGTAGGTTGGGTAGAGTGAAGTAAAACCCAACCTACGGCGAACAGCGAACAGTCAACAGTCAACATTCAACAGTCAACAATTAACAAATTTATTCTCGCCAAGGACGAGTCATTAGTTCTAATTGATTGACTTCATCTTGGCTCAAATTCCAGCCTAATGCGCCTGCATTTTCTTGGGCTTGTTTTGCGGTTTTGGCGCCGGGAATGGGGATGACTCCGTTTTGGCATATCAACCAGTTTAGGGCAACTTGGGCGGGCGTGCGATCGCGCTTTCTGCCCATTTTCCGCAGCGTGGACATGACTAATTCAATTTTTTCTAGGCCGCTTTTGCTGAAGCGGGAGTCCATTTTGCGGGCTCCTGTAGGTTGTTCTTGGGCTGTGTATTTGTCGGTGAGCAATCCTTGGGCTAAGGGGCTGTAAGCTAAAATTGTCACTCCTAATTCGCGGGATGCACTCACAATTCCTTGTTTTTCTACTTGCCGCGACAGCAAGGAGTACCGGACTTGATTTGTTGCTAGGGGAACGCCTCTGGCTGCTAGTATTTTATGGGCTTCGCGCATCTGTTCTACTGAATAGTTGCTGACTCCTACTGCTTGAATTCTGCCTTGTTTTACTTCATCGGCTAAGGCGTTCATCAAGGTTTCTTGACTGAGTAAAAAAGTGAACGGCCAGTGCACTTGGTAGAGGGTTATTTGTTCTACTTGCAAGCGTTTTAAGCTGGCACTCAAAGCGTCGGAAACTGATTTTCCTGTAATCCGCCAAGGTACGGGGCCGAATTTGGTTGCTATTTGCACGGGTTGGGTGGTTTTTTTGATAAACTGCCCCAGTAATTCTTCTGACAAGCCGTTACCGTAGACTTCGGCTGTGTCAAAAAAGTTGACTCCGTTGTCAAGGGATGTTTTGAATGCTGCTTCGACTTCGGCGGCGCCGTAGTTGCTGCCGTAGTTCCAAAATAGTTTGTCGCCCCAAGCCCAAGTTCCGACGCACAGGGGAATGACGGCTGGGCCGTTTTGTCCTAGGGTAATGGTTGTCACGGTTGGTAAATCCACAGTTATTGATTCTCTTTATTTTTATATGAATTTATACGAATAATCCCGATCGAGCTTCTAGCCGGGGGAGGAATGGCGGCTGGTGGCGATATCTCAGTTACTATAAGTGCAAATGATGTGTTTATTTGAGTAGTTATGTCGATCGACCGTTTGCCAGATTCAAGATTAACAGATTCCGCGACTCCTGCCATCAAGAGAGTTACCCTCCTGACTATGTTCCGGTTGGGTTTGTTTCAGATGGGATTGGGCATGATGTCGATTTTGACGCTGGGGGTACTCAATCGCGTCATGATTAAAGAGTTGGCGATTCCGGCTACTGTGGTGGCTGGTACGCTGGCTATGCACCAGTTTGTCGCCCCGGCTAGGGTGTGGTTTGGGCAAATGTCTGATGCTAAGCCTTTGTTTGGCCATCACCGCACGGGTTATGTGTGGGTAGGAAGCGTTTTGTTTGTGATTTCTGCTTTTTTGGCGGTGCAGGTAATGTGGCGCTTGGGTAGCAGTTTGGAGGCTGTGGGGTGGACTACTCCTACTTACGGTTGGGTGGGTTTGTTGGGTTTGATTTTTGCGCTTTATGGTATTGCTATTTGTTCGAGTTCGACTCCTTTTGCTGCTTTGTTGGTGGATGTTTCGGATGAGGAGGATCGATCGAAGTTAGTGGGTGTGGTGTGGTCGATGCTGATGGTTGGTATTATTATCGGGGCGATTGTTAGCAGCGGTTTGCTGAAGCAAATTGATGGTGATGTGCCACGGGAAGTGTTGCAGGCTTCGATTAATGGTTTGTTTGTGAAGGTGCCGGCGCTGGTTTTGCTGTTGGTGGGGATTGCCACTTTTGGGGTTGAGAAAAAGTATTCGCGCTACGGGGTGCGATCGTCCGCAGTGAATCGAGAAGATAAAATTACTCTGGGAAGTGCGCTGCGGATTTTGACTGCTAGCCGCCAAACCGGTTTGTTTTTTACTTTCCTGCTGATTATGACAATTTGTTTGTTTATGCAGGATGCGGTTTTGGAACCTTACGGCGGGGAAATTTTTAAGATGTCGATTTCGGAAACTACGCGGTTGAATGCTATTTATGGTACTGGTACTCTGATCGGTTTGAGCGCAACTGGTTTTTTAATTGTGCCGCGCATTGGCAAGCAAAATACGATTAGGTTGGGCTGTTTGTCGGTGGCGGCTTGTTTTGTCTTAATTATTTTATCTGGATTTACTGGGAATCCAATTGTGTTTAAGTCGGCTTTAATGTTTTTTGGTTTTGCTTCGGGAATTACGACGACTGGTGCATTGAGTTTGATGTTGGATTTGACTGCTGCAGAAACTGCTGGGACTTTTATTGGTGCTTGGGGTTTGTCGCAGGCGATGGCGCGGGGTGTGGCGACGATTACTGGCGGTGCTATTTTGGATTTAGGCAGAAGTTTGTTTGGGGTGCCGATGTTGGCTTACGGGTTGGTTTTTGCTGTGCCGGCTGCGGGTATGATTCTGGCTGTTTGGTTGTTGGGTAGGGTGGATGTTGGTGAGTTTCAGGATAATGCTAAAAGTGCGATCGCCACTATTCTTGAAAATGAATTAGACTGATATTTTGGCAGTTGTCACTTGGCAGTTGTCACTTGGCAGTTGTCACTTGGCAGTTGGCAGTTGTTAGTTGTCAGTTGTTATTGCAATAACGAATAACGAATCAGGAACCAATAACCAATAACTAATGACTAATTTTTGGGATTCAATTTTAACTTTTTCTCAGACTACTGTCAAGACAGTCGGGCAGCAGTTTTTGAAGGATTTCGGTTCTGCACAAGCGGATGAGAAGGATGATGGGAGTTTGGTTACGCAATCTGACAATTGGGCGGATGCGGAGATTAGAATTGCGATCGCATCTACTTTTCCCAGTCACGGAATTTTGAGCGAGGAAGGAGAACACGTTTTCCCAGATACGGAATGGTGTTGGGTTGTTGATCCTTTGGATGCTACAACTAATTTTGCTAGGGGAATTCCGATTTGGGGTATTTCTTTGGGGTTGTTGTATCGTGGAACTCCGGTTTTTGGCTACGTGCATTTGCCCCCAATTAATCAGTCTTTTCACGGTTTTTATGCGCCTGATTTTGCGGGCGGCGTGTTTGACAATATGCCTCAAGGTGCTTTTTTAAACGGGCAGCAAATTCGGCCGACTGCTGATAAAATGAGCGGAAATCATATTTTTAATTTGTGTTCCCGGAGTGTGGGAATCGGGCCTCATCTTCCGAGTAAAATTCGGATGTTGGGCATGGCTAGTTACAATTTTTTGACTGTGGCTTCGGGTGTGGCTATGGGAGGGGTGGAAGCGACTCCGAAAATTTGGGATATTGCGGGGAGTTGGGTAATTGTGAAGGCTGCGGGTGCGGTTTGGCTGCCGCTGGAATCCCAGGCGATTTTTCCGCTGGAAGTGGGGAAGAATTACGGCAGGATTTCTTATCCGACTTTGGTGATGAATCGGCAGGAGTTGGTGTCGGTGTTTTTGCCGTTTGTGGAGGCTTGGAAGAAGAAAAAAATGGGGTGATACTATTTTAGATTTTCGATTTTAGATTTTCGATTAAGGAATTACTAATTCCCAAAGGGTTTGAATATAATCTACAGTTTCATTCTTTTTGCGAACTGGTATCATTGGCGATCGCACAAATCGCTCAATTATCAAATAAAACTGCAGGGCAGGCGTGACGGAGGAGTCTCCCACGCCTGCCGTGCTGTTTGGAAGAAATATACCGACCGATGACCGATGGTTTAAGTATGTCTACTCTTGTCTGTTTCTGCCAATCTGCGATCGGGTGGTTTTGTTTTACGTCGATCGGGTGATGCGGTTTTGGTACAATTTGTGGTAAGTTTTCCACGAGCTATTATCTCTAGGAAATAAAATTATACCCGTTTTCAAGTAGAGGCACAAGGGTAAATATATTTACTGCGGTGTTGGAAAAAGTAGATGAGTGGTATGGCTAGGTCGAAGAGTTAGCCTGTGGGAAGATACAAGAATAAACTTTGGAAGAAACTCGGAAAAGTCTGTGGTTTGCGATCGCACTAATCTCGATAGCACAATTCTCGCATCCGATTTGCTGACAGTGGCAGTCCCAATTCTACCAGCGTTTGTAAATACTCGTCAGGCGTTTTTGGCGGATTCTTGAGCCTGATTCTTTGTTTCTCGGCTGCTTTGCATACACCTTCAAACTTTAAGTTGAGAAAGCGCATGATTAACTGATCTGGGTGCAGCGGTTCAATGTTATATTGTTTGAGATTCTCCACAGGAAAATCCCTGAGATTGAAAGTAACGATAAAATCCGCGCGAGAATGAATTGCTGCTGCTAGAACGTGCCGATCGCCCGGATCTGGGAGTTCCAACTCTGGTATAATTGGCTCGTAGCCAGTCACCACACAATTTTTAATGCTTGCATTCATCAGATTTTTGGTTCTGGCAAGCTGTTCTAAGGTGAGATTTAGATTGTTTTGAAGCACGTTTCTCATCCACTCGCCGTGAATCTCTTCTGTCCACCTCGGCTCAAACACATCACCAACTGCTAATTCCATCAGAAAATCGCGGAGTGCGGCTGAATACAAAACATTAGCATCGCAGACAACTTTTACAATTTCCATGAGTTAGTCGTACAAACCGAGTGCTTCTGATTCTGCGACAAGTTCGTCAAGTA
This sequence comes from Microcoleus sp. w1-18aA5, assembly GCF_036701705.1. Lineage (NCBI taxonomy): Bacteria > Bacillati > Cyanobacteriota > Cyanophyceae > Oscillatoriales > Microcoleaceae > Microcoleus > Microcoleus sp. w1-18aA5. The sequence goes on from NZ_JAUPTE010000010.1 coordinate 16,261, forward strand.
TTTTACTTCTTTTGTCATAATCCTGCTTTTTATATTTCATTACATCTTCATAACGTATTCGGCGACAGGTACTTACCATTTTGTAAGGAATTTCGCCAGAATCTAGCAACTTCCACACATACTCGCGAGAGACATTGAGTAATGCCTCAACCTGCCAGATATCCAGTTCCTCAGTAATTGGAATCAGCTTGACAGTATTGCCGCTGGTTGTCTGTTGCAAAATCGCTAATAGCAGTGGCAATGCTGCAGCAGGTATGTCAATTGTCTTTCCCTCTTTTTCGTTTAATATCAATTTGAGGGATTCGCCAGACGGATGATTTTGCAAGTGCGATTCTAAAGCGCGGCTACTGGTTTTGGCAACCGCTGCTTCTGCTGCTGTGGGCAAAGCAGGTGCTGAGTCGGGATCTCCGGTGAATGTCATGTTAATTTAGGGGTGAGAATAACAGGCAATCAATTATAATTGTAGCAATTTCAGAATGCGATCGCCAAAATCGAGCAAGGAGGTTAACCTGTGGCATACAGCGACTTTACAACTTTAGCGAAAGTTAGAGAATCTTTTAATTTAACCGTAGAAGAACCTTTAGATTGGTTTAGTGATATCCCAGAGGTACAGCCAAGTTCCTATTTGCAAACTACTTTAACTGAAAACCTGTCTTTAGCTACTGCAATTAATACAGAAAAGGCTCGCGCTGAATTAATTATTGCTCCAATATTATTGGAAGTCAGGCGGCAATTTAATTTTCAAGTTGGTTTTTTCTCTGGTTCAGAATTCAATGTAGATGTAGAAGCGGGCTTAAACGGGTATTGCGATTATATTCTCACTGCATCGAAGGATTCCTATGAAATTCGCGCCCCCGTAATTACTCTCACAGAGGCTAAGAATGAAAGTATTAAATCCGGTTTAGGCCCGTGTATTGCAGAAATGGTAGCCGCCCAATTATTTAATCAGCGCAGCGGAGAGCAAATTGAAAGCATTTATGGGGCTGTTACTACGGGTACTGATTGGAAGTTTCTTAAATTGAGTAACAGTACAATTTTCATTGACAAGCGAGACTTTTTTATTAATGAAATTAGTCGGATTTTGGGCATTTTAACAATGCCGTTTCAAGGCTTTTATTCTATGAATCGCACTTGATGCAGCCAGCAAAATAACAGATACTAGGATTAGGGACACAACATTGCTGTGTCCCTACTGCAAAATGAATTTATTGCTTCAGGCGATTAATTTCGACAGCACATTAGACAACTTAGCACCGAGATTTTCAACAGCGTCCTGCTGTTTGGGATCTTTCATCGTACCGTCAGTATTAAATGCTTCAAAAGCTTGGGGAATTGCTTTCTGATCGGGGAGTACCAATACGTTAATATTCCCCAGGATCGATCGCAAATGCACCAATCCCCGCAAACCGCCCATTCCGCCTGGGGAAGCACTCATAATTACCGCTACTTTGCCAGTAAATGCCACCAATCCCGGTTCACCAGGTGCTGGGCGCGATACCCAATCGATCGCATTTTTCAACACAGGCGTAATTGAACTGTTATACTCCGGAGAAGCTATCAAAAACCCGTCATGCGCTACCATCAATTCCTTCAATTGGCGAGCATTTTCTGGCATTCCCTCTTTTGCTTCTAAATCTTCGTCAAATAGCGGCAGCGGCAAATCGCGCAAATCTACATAAGTAACTTCTGCGCCCGCCGCACTAGCCCCAGCCGCCGCAACTTTTACCAGCAGTTTGTTATATGATCCTTCGCGGGTACTCCCGGCAAATGCCAGTATTTTTGGTCGGTTTGTCATTGATTTTTTTCCTGCTTATTGTTTTTGCGTATAATTGTACTATTTCGAGTGATTCCAAACAAAGTCAGCAATGGGTCTATCTGCCGACAAAACAGGATTGTCACTGGAATTGAGTAAAACAGATCGCATTTTTACATTCCCGACTCCTAAACGCCTCTCGACGCGACTGGGAATGCCGTAACCGTAAATAATGTGTCCTTTCCCCGCCAACACCACAACTTGATAGTCGGGGTTGGCTTTGACAAATTCAGCTATTTTTTCCGCCATAGTTTCGTCCCACAAAACTTGGGCTTGCAAAAATCTTTCAAAAGCCGTACTATTTCCCTGTGCTGCCTTTTGGTGTTGCTGGTAAACTTCTAGCAGCAGTTGCCGATATTCGGCGTTGTCGGTGCGAATTTCGGATATTGGGGGAATGTGCTTTTTTTCCTCGGCTGTGAGGCTTTCTAAACCTTGAGTGGCAACTTTTCTCGTTACTTCGGATGGTGTATTTAAGGCGAGGACGGGTAGTTGATTTTCTTTGGCAAACCGCAAAATGGGGGCGTAAGATTCCCAGGGAAAGCGCCATCTGCGATCGTACTCTGTTTGCTCGACTAATTGCTGTTCAGTCAGTTTACCTGCTAAGTAGTTGTCGATCGCGCTTTGAAAGGGACGCTGAAACATTTCCATCGCGATCGCAATTTTCCGATTTTGCCGCTGCATTTCTCGGATAATCTTTAGTTGAGCTTGGTGGTCTTCCGCGCTATCGTGGGTTTCTCCCAGATACACGACTTTTGCCTTTACCAACTGTTGCAGAATCTCTTGGTTAGTGTAAGTCTGCTGAGGTTGAGGGTTCGCCGTGGTTTGCGCTGTCACTACACTGCTACACAGCAGAAAGATACTAAGCGATAAGGCGCACAGTTTGATGAGTTTGGTTGTTTTCATACAAATATTATGCCGTTTCTCGCAGCAGCAAGCACAGCCGAACTCTACTATTTTAGCTGAGCAGCTAGAAAGCTCAATGCTTAATTTAACTTCATCATTCTCCGCCGTTACTTCTAAAAATGTAAAGTTTAGTTGCAGGTACTTGCGCTTCTAAAAGAAGGTGCTAAATTAATAATATGAAGCGAACAAAAAGCTTCTCTGACAGATACCACATCTAGATACCGCAGCGAAGTTCACAATAGAATCTAAGGAGTAAAACGCTGTCTAATCTCACATCTGTCTCATCAAAAACCAATAGCAGCACCCACCAACAAAGCTGATACTTCCTCAACTAATGAGAGGGGAGCAATGCAACTGAATCCGAGGATTATTGCAACTCCACATCGAAGTTGAAAAAAGAGGAAATCACTCGGTACATATGGCTGGGTGCTGTTGTTGTTAAAATAGATTTTTGGTTTGTGATGTTTTTTTCAGTAGAGGCAGAGCCTCTAGATATGCGTTACCGGGCAGAGCCTGGTAACGAGCATAAAAGGAGAAAAACTAGAAAATTACTGGAAAATTGTCTCGTCTTCCTTCCGCCATGCGGGATCGACGATACAAATAAATATTAGGGGCTTCGTGCCACAGTTGTAAATAAACTGCTTGGCGTTTGGCGGAATGTAAACTGCATCTCCGGCTTCTACGAATTGATTTTCATCGTCAATGTGCATTTCTCCAACGCCGCTGAGGATGTAGTAAACTTCAGAAGTTGTCAGGGAGTGCAGCATAGAAGTTTGTCCCGGTGGCAAAGTGGCGTGCGCTAAACTGTAACGCAAATCCACAGCTTGTTTGTCTGGATGCAGCAATTCTCGCAGTTGAGTACCGTCGCCAGCAATAAACTCGTCGCAGGCATTTAGCTTTTGAATTAGCATTCTTTCCCCTCTCCTGAAAATCTCTTTACCACAACTTAAGTTTAATTGAAAGAGCCAGAGATGTTAAGAAATATGTAAAGCGGCGGCCGGATTTTTTAACCGTAAATTCCCGAATGCCCTCGATAATCAGGACAGTCGATCGCATCTTCAGATAAAGCTATAGTAGGCTGAACGGGACACTTGAGGTGGTAGTCGCCGGTGAAAAATACGCAGTTAGCACAAGGGATTTGGTGCATCCGCTGAGCTCGGCGCATGGAGTCGGAGACAGTACGCCCGATACTCGAAAAGAGCAAAAAAACTAAACCCCAGGCGGAGACAAAACACAGCGGGACTAAAATAGGCTGTATTGCCTTAAGCAAAAAGTAAAGCATAGCAAGAAAATTTAGCGGTATAAGCCACACATACATTACAGTAGTGGAATTGCCGATCGATCGACCCAAAAGTTTAGAATCCTTTACAGCTCGATCGAGAAACCGGGCAATTATGGCATGATAAGGAGCAGTCCTTAAATAAATTTAGAGGAAATCAGTTATGACTCTGCGATTAGGCGATACAGTTCCCAACTTTACTCAAGCTTCGTCTGAAGGGGAAATCAATTTCTACGACTGGGCTGGCGATAGCTGGGTCGTGTTGTTTTCCCACCCGAAAGACTATACTCCAGTGTGCACCACAGAACTCGGTGCAGTGGCCCGTCTAAAGTCTGAATTTGAAAAGCGGGGCGTCAAAACCATTGCCCTCAGCGTCGATGATGTGGATTCTCACATGGGCTGGATTAAAGATATTGAGGAAACTCAAAATGTCACCCTCAATTATCCGATTTTAGCAGATGGCGATCGTAAAGTATCCGACATTTACGACATGATCCATCCCAACTCGCTGAACAACTTAACAATCCGCACAGTTTTTGTGATTGATCCGGAAAAGAAATTGCGTTTGAGCATTACTTATCCGGCGAGCACGGGTCGGAATTTTAATGAAATTTTGCGAGTAATTGATTCCTTGCAACTTACAGACAAATACAGCGTTGCGACTCCGGTTGATTGGAAAGACGGCGACGATTGCGTCATCGTACCTTCGATTACCGACCCGAAAGAGTTGGAAGAGAAATTTCCTAAAGGTTATACGCCGATTAAGCCTTATTTGCGGATGACTCCTCAGCCGAATAAATAGGTTTAACATTCCTGGAAGCAGAACTAATTATGTAGGGTGCCCGCAGAGCACCTTACCTCTATAATTCGCGCGTCATATCAAATCCGTTGACCTCGGAATTATTATCTCTCTCTTCTCTTTCTCTGTGTCCTCTGTGCCCTCTGCGGTTTAATCATTCCGATAAACCGGAATTGATCCCACACCAGCTTATAGTTAGGACTTGAGTCCTTAATCCGGATTTTTGAGGACTAAAGTCCTAACTACAAACAAAGAAATTGTGCAATTTTGTCTGAACAATTTAAAGTGGAGGAAAGGCTAAATGCTGTCATCAACAATTGTGTTGCGAATACCGCCCAAATTGCAAATGACAGAAGACGAGTTTTTCGAGTTCTGTCAAATCAATAGTGAATTACGCATTGAACGCAACAAATCGGGAGAATTGCTAATTATGCCCCCTACTGGTGGAACAACAGGAAATCGCAGCGGTAGCGTTTTTGGAGAGTTGTATATTTGGGCTCGCCAAGATGGAACAGGTATGTGTTTTGACTCCAGTACGGGATTTAAGCTTTCAATGGGTGACAGGTCTCCAGATGCCTCGTGGATTAAACTGGAACGGTGGAATACTTTGTCACCAGAACAGCAAGATAAATTCCCACCTATTTGCCCTGATTTTGTAGTAGAACTCAGGTCTGCTTCTGACAATCTCAAGCCATTGCAAGAAAAAATGCAAGAATATATGAGAGAACCCGGAGTGCAGTTAGGCTGGTTAATTGACCGCAAAAATCGCCGCGTTTATATTTACCGTCCTGGTTTGCCAGAGGAATGTTTGGAGAATCCGGCTACCGTTAGCGGCGACCCCGTTTTGCCGGGATTTGTACTCAATATGAGCAAGATTTGGTAAGCTTAGTATAGGAGCAACGATCGAGGAAATCAATTATGTTGACATCAACAATCGTGTTGCGAATACCACCAGAATTGCAAATGACAGATGACCAGTTTTTCGAGTTCTGTCAAATCAATAGTGAGTTACGAATTGAACGCAACAAATCGGGAGAATTGCTAATTATGCCTCCTACTGGTTCGGAGACGGGAAACCGAGAAGGTAATATATTTGGGCCACTGTGGGTTTGGGCAGAACAAAATGGTACTGGTTTAGCGTTTACTTCGAGTACAGGATTTACTCTGTCAACAGGTGCCCAAAAGTCGCCGGATGCTGCTTGGATAAAATTGGCAAGATGGAATGCTTTGTCACTAGAACAAAAGCAAAAATTTGCCCCGATTTGCCCGGATTTTGTAGTAGAACTCAGGTCGGCTTCTGACAATCTCAAGCCATTGCAAGAAAAAATGCAAGAATATATGAGAGAACCAGGAGTGCAGTTAGGCTGGTTAATTGACCGCAAAAATCGCCGAGTTTATATTTACCGTCCTGGTTTACCAGAGGAATGTTTAGAGAATCCGGCTACAGTTAGCGGCGACCCCGTTTTGCCGGGATTCGTACTCAATATGAGCAAGATTTGGTAAAAGTGGTAGCAATAAATATCAACTTCTTGTAAAAATTAATAATAGGATGTAAACACGCAAAAAATATGGATATTAAAAACGGCTTTGTAGGCACAATCGGTAACACACCACTAATTCGCTTAAACAGCTTCAGCGATGAAACAGGCTGCGAAATTCTCGGTAAAGCAGAGTTTCTCAATCCCGGCGGTTCCGTTAAAGATAGGGCCGCTTTATACATCATCAAAGACGCAGAAGAAAAAGGCTTGCTGAAACCGGGCGGCACCGTTGTTGAAGGCACTGCGGGCAATACTGGCATCGGTTTGGCTCACATTTGCAACGCTAAAGGTTACAAATGTATGATTGTGATTCCCGATAACCAATCTCAAGAAAAAATCGATGCTTTGAAAACCTTGGGCGCTGAAGTTCGGACTGTTCCCGCGGTTCCTTACAAAGACCCGAATAATTATGTCAAATTGTCGGGCAGATTGGCTGCGGAAATGGAGAATGCAGTCTGGGCAAATCAGTTTGATAATTTAGCCAATCGCCGAGCTCATTACGAGACAACGGGCCCGGAAATTTGGGAACAAACAGACGGTAAAATTGATGCTTGGGTAACAGCTACTGGTACCGGCGGCACTTTTGCTGGTGTAGGAATGTTTTTGAAAGAAAAAAATTCTGCTGTGAGAATTGTGTTGGCAGACCCGATGGGCAGCGGGCTTTACAGTTATTTCAAAACTGGGGAAATTAAGACTGAAGGTAGTTCGATTACTGAGGGAATTGGCACCACTCGCGTCACTGCAAATATGGAGAATGCCCCGGTAGACGACGCCATTCAAATTGACGATACTGAAGCTGTCCGCGTGATTTACCAACTGCTGAGGAAAGAAGGGCTGTTTATGGGCGGTTCTGTGGGGATTAATGTGGGGGCGGCTGTGGCTTTGGCGAAGCAAATGGGGCCTGGACATACGATTGTTACGGTACTCTGCGACGGCGGGGCTCGGTATCAGTCGCGTTTGTTCGATCGACAATGGTTGGCTTCCAAAGGTTTGTCACCAGATTAACCGTAGGGTGCGCTGCGGCGCACCTTAAAATCTGGACATATATAAAATCTGGGCATAAAATCTGGGCATATATGCGCGCACCTATTCCCATGATAAAAAAATAGCATATATGTAGCAGAGTGTCAAGTAAAAAATATGAAAATCAAAGAATCTTCTAGGCAAGTTCTTGTTTGCCAAAACCGCACTTGTCGCAAGCAAAATTCAGCAAAGGTACTGGCAGCTTTTCAGAAATTGTCGCCCTCAGAAGTTGAAGTTGTTGCTAGCAGTTGTTTGGGACAGTGCGGCAACGGGCCGATGGTGTTGGTGCTGCCAGAAGAGGTTTGGTACAATGCCGTTTGCCCTGAAGAAGTTGCGGCAATAACTGAGCAACATTTGCGGGGAGGAAAGCCGTTAGATAAGATGCTTTACCGCAAGTTTCACCGACTTTCTAATTAGTCGATCGCCCTCGTTTAAAATTCTTCCGCAAACAATCGGCGGAGAATTTCCGTGACTTCGGCGCAAAATCTGGCGTCGAGTTCGATCGCCAAGCGATCGACACTGGTAGAACCGCCTACAGGTTTTTCTGCCCGCAAACTCATGGCTAAAGTTCTGAGTTTGGCCGGCTTTCCCGCCGCCTTCGGCCGTTCGTCAACAAACCGCACTAAAGCCACATAAACTGTTTCTAGGGTTCCCCTGATCGAGCTGAGTCCGTAACCCAATTTTGAGATAATTACTGGAGAAGTGATCAGGCTATCCATCCCCAAAGTTTTAATTGCTACATCTACATATCGAGCGCTGTCATGTCCCATTGCTCTGACAATGCTTTCTAAGCTGTTCCACTGAGATGCTTTCATGCGCGATCGCTGTTCGATGTGGAAGTGCCATCCTAACATGGAAATCAGCCTGGTTAAATCATAAGCAGATACGGTATTACTTTGTTTGGTACTGTTTAATGCCGCACTTAGCAGCACTTGTTTTTTGGTGAGATCAAAGATTTTGGGGTTGTTGTGATAAGGATTTTCGCCGTAATCGCCGCGAAAAATTAGGTCATTATTGCCAGTAGCGCTCTTCAGCCATTGCTCTAATCCTATGCGAGTATCGAAGCGTTTGAACATTGCAGCTAAGGAGTTTGAACTTGCTATATTTGAGGCATAGCTAATCATGTCTTTTGCTACATCGTAAAAGTAAAAATCGTGTCTTAGCCCGTTGCCATCTCTAACAACGCAGTTGTCAATGTCGCAGTCGGGATATTTGCTATTTATTTGACTGACGATATTAAGGAGTGCGATAATTTTAGTGGCACTCCACTGTTCAGCATTGGTAAGCGCGTTTTTTCCCAGCCACTGTGACTGAATTTTGCCGTCTACAAAAGTACCAATACAAACGCAGGCTTCCTTAATATCTGCGTGCAAAAAATTTAAAGCTTGAGAGTTAATTTGAGGTAGTTCTCCCAGGCTGGGAAACGGGGTAGGTTTGAGGGGATTATTGGGGCCGGGAAGAGAGCTAATTACTTTTAAGCCGTCGGGTTTCTGTTTGAGATAATCGGGATAGTTTTTAATTTCTTGTTGGTAAAGGGATTTTTCAATGCCCCGGTCTAAAAAAGCTAGTTTGTTTATGTTAGCTTGGGCATCTATTTCCATTTGGAGGTAGTTTTTAAAGATGCGCGCTCGGTCTTTTGCGAGTTCGAGGGAGGTGAGGTTCATAATAATAGTTGGCAGCTTGTTACCAATAAGTAAATCACTATACTAGGATTTACGCAAACAAACCGGGTTGCTATGTAAAATTTTGGTTTGAAAAACGAAAAATTTATGAATAACCGGGTTTCAGACAGTAACTGCGTCCAAGACTATATATCTAAGCTCGCTCCCTACGATCGAGCTTTTTTGCCGCGTACTTGAATGCGTTTGTCGGTTTTTTGTTTCTTAATCCAAGAGACAAATTTCTGGAGTTCTGGGTTATTTTTGAGCTTTTCCAGGGTATTGAGCTCTTGGGCGAGGTGTTTGTTGTCAAATAGAGAGTGAATCTGGCGGTGACAGGCTGAGCAAATGTCGATTGTCGGGCTTGGATCTTCGTTTTTCCGCTTGGTGTTTTGTTTGGGGATGAGGTGATGGGCGGTTAATGCTTCCATTTGTCGATCGCACAATTCGCACTGCATAATTTTCTCAATGCTGCTGGATAGGAGAATTGCTACTTTTAGTTTAGCGCGATCGGCTTTGAGGATGTGAATGAAAGGCGATCGCACTCTCCAAACAATAAAAAAACCCCCAATAGGGGGTCATACAAATCTCTTGTGGCAGAAGCCCAAAAGCCTCTGGGATCACAAAATATACAGTAACAGAAACAAAACAATCCAAATCACATCGACAAAGTGCCAGTAAATTTCAGTCGCTTCGATGCCGAAGTGGTGCTCGCTAGAATAGTGACCTTGCACGCGCGATCGCCACACCACACCGGCCATCAGCAGCACTCCAAACGTAACGTGCAAGCCGTGAAAAGCAGTCAAAACGTAAAAGCAACTGGCATACAAATTCGTCGTCAAGCCAAACTCTAAATGAGTGTACTCGTAAACCTGACCTGCCAAGAAAACTGCGCCCATAGCAATAGTTACGAGCAACCAATTCCGCATTCCGGTGGCATCATTCTTTTTGATTGCAGTATCAGCATTGTGAATCACGAAACTGCTAGCAATCAGAATTACCGTGTTAATTCCCGGCAGCAATAACTCTCGCCCCGGCGTACCTTCAGGAGGCCACGCGGGAGCCATCGCCCGATAAATCAAATAGGCCGCAAACATACCGAAAAATATCATGCCTTCAGCGCACAGGAACACAATTACACCTAACATTCGGTGGTCGGGATGCTCGACACCATGTGCTTCTACTTCGCCCTCGTGGTGGTAATTCAGGGCTGTTTTTGCCGGATCGATCGCTGGAATTTGCATAAGAAATTGTTAATGAAGAAGTCAGTTGTCAGTTGTCAGTTGTCAGTTGGCAGTGGGCAGTTGGCATTAGTCATCAGTCATTAGTTAACAGTCAACAGTCAACAATGCCCAATGACTAATGCCCAATGACTAATAACTATTCGCCATCTTGACTTTCATCAGCAGGAGAATCAACATCCCTCTCTGATTCAGGAGCCACCAAAGTTGCAGTACCGCCAAAGAAATTTGAAGCTTGAGCCTCCGCAATAGGAATACCTGTTTTCTGGGCGTTGCGGGTGGCATTCTCCCTCAACTTGAGCCTGAGACGTTCCCCTGTATTCTGAATTTTTTCCATGCCGTAATCGTAAGGCCCCGTTGCCAATACCGGCACTCCTTCAAAATTTTCGATCGGGGGTGGCGAAGTCGTCATCCATTCCAAACTCAAAGCTTGCCAAGGATTGTCACCTGCTTTCGGGCCGTACCTCCAGCTCCAAATCACATTAATGATAAACGGGATTGTAGACACTGCCAGCATATAAGCACCGACAGTACAAATCACATTAATTGTGGTAAATTTCGGGTCGTACATTGCCACGCGCCGGGGCATTCCTTGCATCCCCAAAGCGTGCATCGGCAGGAAAGTTACAGTAAAGCCAACATAGGTTAAAACAAAGTGAACTCTACCCCAAAATTCATTAATCATCCGCCCCGTCATTTTGGGGAACCAGTGGTAAAAAGCAGCGTAAATGCCAAACACTGAGCCGCCAAACAGCACGTAGTGTAGGTGAGCGACGACAAAATAAGTGTCGTGAACGTGAATGTCGAAAGGTACGGAAGCTACCATGATCCCGGTGATGCCGCCGAGCACAAATGTTGAGATAAAACCCATGCCAAATAGCATCGCGCTGACAAGCCGGAGTTTGCCTCCCCAAATAGTTGCCAACCAGCTAAATATTTTAATCCCTGTTGGTACGGCGATGATCATAGTGGTGATCATAAAAAACATCCGCAGCCAGCCGGGAGTGCCGCTGGTAAACATATGGTGCGCCCACACGATCAAGCCCAAAAAGCTGATGGCGAGACTGGAATAGGCGATCGCCAAATAACCAAAAATTGGCTTCCGGGAATGCACCGGCAAAACTTCTGAAATTACCCCGAAAAAGGGCATAATCATAATGTAAACTGCCGGGTGCGAATAAAACCAGAATAAATGCTGGTAGACGATGGGATCGCCGTTGCCGGTCGGGTTAAAAAATGCCGTTCCTGCTAACAAGTCAAACGACAACAAAATTAAAGCTGCGGCTAAGACTGGAGTAGCAATCAAAGTCAACGCTGAAGTCGCAATCATCGCCCAGCAAAACAAGGGCATATCATTGAGACCCATGCTGGGAACGCGCATCGTAAAGATGGTAATGGCAAAATTTACCGCCCCCAAAATCGAAGAAGTTCCCAGAATCAAAACGCTGAGAATCCAAATTTCTTCTCCGGCTTGAGCAGTAACTAAGCTCAAAGGCGGATAGGATGTCCAACCCGCTTGCGGAGCTCCTACCAAAAAACTGCTCAACAGCAACACGCCGCCTACGGGAATCATCCAAAAGGCAACGGCATTTAGCCTGGGAAATGCCATGTCTTTTGCCCCAATCATTAAGGGGATCAAAAAGTTAGCAAATCCGGCTCCGGCGGGTACGATCCACAGGAAGATCATCACCGTCGCGTGAACAGTAAATAAACTGTTGTAGAGTTCGGGGGTGACAAAATCGGAGTCGGGGGTGGCGAGTTCTGTTCGCACCAAAGTTGCCATCACGCCGCCGATTAAATAGAAAATAAATGTTGTTACCAGGTATTGAATACCGATGACTTTGTGGTCGGTATTAAAAGTGAAGTAGTCGCGCCAATGTCTATCGGCGGGCGCTGTTCCGCGAGCCTCAGTGTTTGCACTTTCTTGGAACTGTGCTTGTGTCATAGTTATTAGTCATTAGTTATTAGTCATTAGTTATTAGCTCAGGATAAAATACCCAGTGGCCAGAACTAATGACTATTTTTAGTGATGAGTTGGGTGAAGTTGTTCTAGGGCTTCGGAATTAATTTTTATTTCCCTGACGTAGGGAGCCAAAAATTCTCCGTCTGACAATTCCCCAGGATTGACTGCAACTGCTTGCTCTAAGTTTTGACTGCTAGCAACTTGCTGGCTTTGCAGCCAAGTGTCAAATTCTTCGGGCGTGTGAACGACTGCTACAGCTTTCATCGCTCCGTGATAAGCGCCGCACAATTCAGCACAAACAACCCGGTATTCGCCGGTTTTAGTTGGTGTAAATCTCAGTTCGCTCGGCCGACCGGGAATTGCATCTTGTTTGAGGCGAAATTCCGGCAGCCAAAATGCGTGCAGCACGTCTTGAGCTGAGATATTTAGCTGTACGTCGCGGTTTGCTGGCATATGCAGTTCGCCAGAACTAACGCCGCTTTCTGGATAGCTAAAAATCCAGGCGTACTGCAAACCTGTGACATTTACAACTAAGTCTGCTGGTTTGTCTTCATTTTCTGGGGAAGCGCCGACGCCTAGAGCAACAAGTTTTCTAGACGGAATTTGAGGGGCGTTTTGGGGTGTATCTGAGAGTGTGGCTGCGATCGCACTTCCCCGCATTTTAGAGTGCGCTTGCATCGTGCCGTGGTCATGATTGCCCATCGGATCGAGGCCTCCCATTGAGTTGTAAATCTCAAAACTGTAGACTCCGATTCCTAAAATAATCACCGCTGGCACGGCTGTCCAAAGAATTTCTAAGGGAAAGTTGTCATGCCAAGGCGGCCCGTCTGTGTTGTCTCCTTGACGGCGGCGATATTTAATTGCAGCAACGATGAGAATTCCCTGGACCATGATAAATAGTCCAGTGGAAATGGTCATCATTGTATTGAAAAGTGCGTCTATGTCGGATGCTTCGTCAGAGGCGGCGATCGGCATCAAACCGTGATTCTGCCCGTACCAGAGACTGATCAGAGTCACTCCGATGCCGGCGAGCATGGTGAGGATGGAACTTGGAATGTTCACGCTGGTACTTCTTAATAGCGACACTTCTTCGCTTGAAAAATGAAGGAAGCGCCTCTGGGTTATCAATTTTTAATTGTAAATGGTATTTTTAGTAAAATGTCTCTCTTAATGGTTACTTAAGGCTTAGAATTTTTGACCAAGCGCCTGCGCGCCTCAAAAATACGTCTTTTGTACCTTGACAAAACTCAGTAAAAATGGTAGATAATCGCTCTATTTGGCTGCTAAATTTGAGATTTTTTCTCAAACACCATCAAATGCTGCTGGGGCAACATATCTTTTGTCTCTTTCCATACTAAACCGACGGCGGCCATTTCTTTTTTCACCTGCTTCTGCGTCATTTTGTGCAAACCTTTAATGGGAATCAACGGGTTTTCGCCGCGATACTCGATCGATACCGTGCGGCCTCCCGGTTTGAGCGCTTTCACAATTCCTTGCATCATTTCTCTGGGGTATGCAAACTCGTGATAAGCATCCACCATCACAACTAAATCTACGCTGTTTTCCGGTAAATTCGGATTGTCGATACTGCCCAAAACTGGCTCAACGTTAGCGATATTTTTTTCTTGTTTATTCAACTCAATAAAATTAATCATTTCCGGCTGCACGTCAACTGCCAAAACCTTTCCTTCTGGAACTAAGGGAGCGAGGCGAAAGCTAAAATATCCCGTTCCCGCTCCAATGTCGGCTACAATATCGGTTGGTTTTAAATCGAGATTGTTGACTAATCGAGCTGATTTTTCTTCCATGCCGCGAGACGGTCTTTCTAGCCAACTAGCGCCTTGATATCCCATGACTTGGGCAATTTCTCGATCCATGTAAAATTTGCCAATTCCGTCGGGATTGTGGACTGTTCGCTGCTGATAAATGGTGTCGCTGTTGGCGGTTTTACTTGCTTCTGCTGCTGCACAGGCATTAAGCGGCAACAGGCAAATTATTGCTAAGATAATTGCTGCTAGCGGTTTGATGAATTGTCGGTTTTTCACGATCGTCCTAATTGTAGGTTTGATTTTTTCATTACCAGGCTCTGCGCGGTCTTGCAGGAGCAGAGGAAGAGCCGAGGGAATATCGAGAATAGTTTAAGATTTAGCTGACAGCGGATTCTAACAATTTAATTGTACCAGAGTCAGCGTCGATTTCGACTTCTTGGCCGATCGGCAAAGTGAACTGTTCCCGGATGTGTCCCACCATTGAACCATACCACGCGGGAATATTTAAAGGGCGAATGTGGTCGGATAAGACTTGAGGCAAGGTTAGGGACTCTTGGGGTTTTTCAGCTTCGCACTTGGTACACTGTCCGAAAATAAAACCGGATATTTTATCGAGAATGCCCGCTAATTTGAGCTGCGTCAACATTCTATCGATGCGATAAACTTCTTCACCAACTTCCTCAACAAACAAAATACTGTTTTCCCAGGTCGGTAAATATGTAGAACCCACCATTGCTGCGATTACTGATAAATTTCCACCGATTAGTTTTCCCCTAGCTGTGCCCCGCCCGATTGTTTGAACTTGCACGCTTTGGGAGTTTTGCATCGTCACCGAACCTCCGTCAAACAAAACTTTTTTGACGTAATTTACTGTAAAGGGACTCCAAGTTGATGCACCTAAAGGGCCGTGAAAAGTAACTCTATTAGTTTTAGCATAAATCGCCAATAACAGCGCAGTAATATCGCTGAATCCCATAATAATTTTGGGATTGTTGCGGATAATATTGTAATCCAGGAGTGGCAATATCCGACCGCAGCCCCAGCCGCCCATCCCGGTAAAAATAGCTCGCACTGAGTCATCGGCAAAGGCTGCGTTGACATCGGCGGCGCGATCGGCATCCTTGCCTGCTAAATAGCCGTAGCGGTCGTAAAAATGCTCTCCCAATTTAACTTTTAACCCCAGCTTTTCGATAACTTTAAAAAAATCCTCGATTTCTTTTTTGTAGTTGAAAGCAGCAGGATTGATTAAAGCTACTGTATCGCCGACTTGCAGGCGGCGCGGCTTAACGATCGCACTTTGGGGAGATAGATTGGTTTGGGCGATCGGCAAAAGCTGAGTACCAATAGCAGTCAGCCCAAAAGTTGTGAGCAGAGCGCGGCGGCGGAGAGTCATAGCTGTCAGGTAATTTTTGCTATAATTGTATAGCAAAATTTCTGTCATATCAGTTTAAAGTTGCGAGTTTAAAATGAAAATAGACACTAAAATCTCAGCTAAAAAATCTTGGGCCAAAGCTTTAGCGCGTCCGGCTGCAGAGTTTCCGCTGACTCAGCTATTGGTTAAAAGCGGTAAAATTCCCGCAGGATTGCGCGGCACTCTCTATCGCAACGGGCCCGGACGTTTGGAACGCGGCGGTGTTGCTGCGGGACATTGGTTTGATGGCGACGGTGCAATTTTGGCAGTACATTTTACCGAGGCCGGTGCTACGGCTGTTTATCGCTACGTGCAAACAGCGGGATATCTAGCTGAAGAAAAAGCTGATAAATTTCTCTACAGTAATTATGGCATGACAGCACCGGGCCCTGTGTGGTTGCGGTGGACTAAAACTGTTAAAAATGCTGCCAATACTTCTGTTTTAGCTTTGCCCGATCGCCTTTTGGCATTGTGGGAAGGCGGCCCGCCTCACCGCCTCGATTTGCAAACTCTGGAAACTCAGGGAACGGACGATTTAGGCAGTTTAGATAGTAAATTTGTTTATTCTGCTCACTGCAAGCGCGACCCGATTACTGGCAATATTTTCAACTTTGGAATTACCAACGGTGCGACTACAAAGTTGAATCTGTATAAAAGCGATTTTACTGGAAAAATCGTGCAACAATCAACAGTTGCTTTAGATGGAATTTACGCGCTCCACGATTTTGTTTTTGCGGAAAAGTATCTGATATTTTTTATCCCGCCGGTGCAAGTCAATTTTTTGCCATTGTTAACGGGAATTAGCAGTTATAGCGAGTCCTTTAAGTGGAAACCGGAGTTAGGTACTCAGATATTAGTTTTTGACTCTGAAACTCTCTCTTTAGTTAGTCGCGGCGAAACCGAACCTTGGTTCCAGTGGCATTTTGCTAACGGTTTTGTCAAGGAAGATGGTTCGGTGGCGGTAGATTTTGTGCGCTTCGCTGACTTTCAAACTAATCAGCGACTGAAAGAAGTACCGACTGGTGAAACTAGCACCGATGCGGAGGGTACTCTTTGCCGAGTGCATCTCAATCCTCTGACGGCGAAAGTGACAGGAATAGAAGAATTGTTGGATAAACCTTGTGAGTTTCCGATCGTACCTGCTGCCGAAGTAGGGCAAGACTCACGATATATCTATCTGGCAATGTATCGGCCTGACGTTGATATTGTACCGGAACGTTACGGTGCGATCGCCAGTTTCGACACGCAAAGCCGCAATCTCACAATTGCCGACTGTGGCGAAAATCGCTATCCTGCTGAGCCCATCTACGTTCCAGATATTTCCTCGGAAAGAGGTTGGATAGTAACAGTTATTTATGACGGCAATTCTGACAGCAGCGAAGTCTGGATATTTGACAGCGAAGGGCTTGATCGCGAACCTGTTTGCAAGCTAGAATTGCCCGGTGTCATACCTTTGGGCTTTCACGGCACTTGGAAATCGGCAGTCTGAGAAAATTGTAAAGAAGTGTTGCGGAAGATTTATTAAAAATTGTTGCCGCTTCTCTGTCAAGTTGTTAAGGTGTGTGTAGATAGGAAATTCTCATATCTAGGAGGTGTGGAATTGATAATCTGCATTGCTCAATTATCCTGTGCCAATTCGCACGAATCCCCGGCGATTGTAAGTCGCGGTTGCACAGGATATCGTCTGCCTCTGCGGACTAAAAAAAGAGGGGTAATTAAGCCCTGGCGAATAACCAATCCCGGCGAATATTCCCGGCCACTTTACTCGCCGCTACACAGGCAAAATCCGCCTTCACGGACTGAAGAAAGAGGGGTTCTCCAACCCCGGTAAATGACAAATTCGCGGATCACCAATCCCCGGCCAGTTTATTCGCGGCTACACAGGCTAAGTCCGCCTCCGCGAACTGAATAAAAGCGGTAATAAAGCCCGCTTGGCAAGGATTTCTGACTAGGTTTGCCCATCTCAGCTTTGTCTGCTGGCATGAGGTTAAAAGACCAGATAATTAACTGATTTCTGGCAAACCAAAAGTTTAGTTCAGCTCACGCGCACGTTAGCGATTCAAAAGTTTTTAGTTTTGAGTTAACCCCACAAGTAAATGAGGTCTATCGAAACAAGATAGGCTTTTCAACAATTATGAATTATGAGTTGTTACCGCCAAAACATTCAACTCATAACTAATAATTCACAACTCACAACTCATAACTCCGTGCCGCGGTGAGCATCTACCAAAAGGTTTAATCTATGCAACTTCAAGGAAAAACAGCTCTTGTTACAGGAGCTTCGCGCGGAATTGGGCGATCGATCGCCCTGGAATTAGCGAGACAAGGAGTCAAACGTTTGTTGATTGTGGCGCGCAACCGCAGGCAATTAATTGAACTGGCAGAGGAAATCGATGTTTTTGGCACAGAAGTAGTGCCGTTAGCTTTGGATTTAACTCAGTCAGTTGCGGTGAATATTGCGATCGCCCAAGCTTGGCGAGATTGCGGCCCGATTCACCTGCTAGTCAACTGTGCAGGCGTCGCGCACCAAGCATCTTTCTTGCGTTCCCCGCTGCCATTAATCGAGGAAGAAATCGCCTTAAACTTGCTCGGAACCTACACAATTACCCGCTTGATAGCTCGGCGAATGGCGACTCAAAAAGAGGGAACAATCGTCAATGTTTCCAGCTTAATGGGCAAAATAGCGGCTCCCACAATGGCGACTTATTCTGCTACCAAATTTGCCATTTTGGGATTCACGCAAGCTTTACGCAGCGAGTTAACTCAGTACAATGTTCGAGTCACAGCTTTGCTGCCATCTCTAACAGATACCGACATGGTGCGAGACTTGGAGCAATTCCGGTGGGTAGTGCCCACAACTCCCGAAAAAGTTGCCCTAGCGCTTGTCGCGGGATTGCACAAAGATGCGCCGGAAATCTTGGTAGGATGGCAAAGTCATCTAGCAGTTTGGTGTCACCGAATTGCGCCTTGGTTGCTGGATTTTGTGTTGCGGATGGCGACTCCCGAACTTCGGGACAAATCGCGGGGCCGGAAATTGCGGGAGGCTTTAGCTAGCGGGCGATAAACCCTTTTATGGGCGGGCTCTCCGGCCCACCCCACAAAAAAACTCATTCTTTGTGGAACGGGCAAGATGCCCGTTCCTAAGCGCACCTTACATTTGGCAAACACTTTAACCGTTAGTCATATCGTTTCCGGTTGCATCGGAATGATATAGAGGACACGGCAGTGCCCATAGGTGTCAACTTAAGACTCAAACCCTTGATCAATCTCGCTTTTAGCTTAGTCTAGATCCCCCTAAATCCCCCTTAAGAAGGGGGACTTTGAGAAGAATCTTGTCCCCCCCTTATTAAGGGGGGCTAGGGGGGATCGGATTCTATGCAACCTCATAAAAAATTGGTATAAATCCCCCTTAAGAAGGGGGACTTTGAGAAGAATCTTGTCCCCCCCTTTTTAAGGGGGGCTAGGGGGGATCTAAGTTTAATAGTCAAAAGCAGTCTGTGACTAGGTTTTACGTTAAGTTGACACCAATGAGATCACTCATCCTCATCAGAAAATAGCGACGGTAAATCCCGTTCTCCCCTCACCACCCTGATAATTTCAATTCCACTGTCTATCGCCCGATAAAGAATAATGTAATCCATGAGAGGAAGCCCCCGCACAGAAGCAGCTAGTTCCTCGTAACTACGACCCATATTAGGAAAGTTAATTAAATTGCGACACTTTCGATTGAACTCCTCGACAAACTGTTCTCCAGATTCAATATTTCTAGCTGCCAACTAATCCGAAATTTCATCTAAATCGATCCTCGCTTCTGGAGAAACAATGTAGCGACTCATCTTTAGTTCTCCCGCATTTTCCGAAATTTTTCCTGTAATCTGGCTATGACTATTTCTCCATCAATCCCTTCACCGCGATCGAGTTGAGCTATTCCTGTTGATACTTTTGGTCGCGTTTTTTCTACCCATTTGTGATAGCTGTTGCTCTCTTTGGGCTCGCTGTTGTCCGCTAAAAGTTCTAATGCCGCTGCGATTACCTCCTCCGCCGAAGGATATCTGCCACTTGTAACTTGTGCTTCTATGAATTTTTGCTGCTCAGGCTTGAGAGTAATTTTCATGGGGTTTACCTCTGAGAACCTTTAACTATTATATCATTTCCACTCCCCTTGCAAGGTAAAAGCCGCCCAATAGTAGGGAGATTTCCATTTTTCCTGCTGCATCATTTCAATCTGCGCCGCCCTCAAAGCTGCCGCCGGTGCTAACTTTTGTTGCACCATTTTCTGATAAAACTTTTGCATTAACACAGAAGTTCCCTCATCATCCACATTCCACAAACTCACCGCCACCCGCTGCGCCCCTGCATACATAAAACCCCTTGTTAATCCCACCATTCCTTCGCCTTTAACATTCTGTCCCATTCCCGATTGACAAGCACTTAAAACCACTAAATTTGCTGCCAGTTTCAAGTTAAAAATATCGGTGAGGCGCAAAAAACCATTGACAAGATTGCCCTTGTCATCTACCATCGACATCACAATTCCTGACAGTTCGGGATTTTTGCTGTTGGCAAGGCCGTGGGTGGCAAAGTGAACGATTTGATAATTAGCTAAACTGCCGTCGGTAGCCGTAGTGCGACTGGCATCAAAATCAAGTATTTGACTGCTAGAAGCTGAGGGGAATAAGCTGGATATTGTTTGGGCTTCTTGGCGGGTAAATGCGAGGCGTTCGGGCGGCCATTGCCGATTAGAAGCACGAAGCGATTGATTTAAACCGAGGTTATTTGCTTCTAATTTTTCTGTTGTTGCTTGGGTGATTTTTCCTTTGACTCTTTCATCATCTGGACTGAAAACAGGATCTGCTAAAATTGCTAAAGTTCGGCCAGGCGGTTTTCTATCTCCGTAATTTTGCCTGAGAATAGCGAGACTTGAGGCAGAAGGCAGAGTGATAATTTCATGTTCGACTATTAAGGGAACATTGGTATTTTGTCCGGCGGTTTGGGCAAGGGTTAAAGCTTGAAAAGGGGTATAGTGCAGAACGCCGTCGGGAACAATTAATAAGCGTTTGTTTCCTAATTGGGCTGCTGCGGGCTGTAAAATTACTTGACCCAGATTGGCACTCGATTGGGCAACTTGTTGGGGAATTTCTCTCTGGATTGGGCTAGTTATTGTCTCTAGGAAGTCTTTAGCTGCTGTTTCAATGTCAACCTGTTTTGGCAATTCATAGCTGGTTAGTCCTGTTGAGGTCACAACCCACAAATAACTGCGGTTTTTGCCGAGGGAATACTGCAATAAAATCGTGTTTTCATCGAGAACCTGTTGCTGAATTTCTGGGAGTGTTAAAGGTTGGGGTTGGGTGAGGGCAGCGTAGCGGGGGCTGGCGCTACGAATCTTTGTTTGAATTTGTTGATATTGTTCCAAAAGTGCGAGGCGCTGTTTGTCGATTTCAGCGATTTTAGTTTGATTGGGGTTGGGGAGGCTGATTGTTTCAATGCGCTGCTTTTCAATGGCTTCGAGTTGCTGTTGCAAGCTCTTTTCTTGTTGCAGTAAATTGGGGTCAATGCCTTCCCGAATGTTGGCGTTACTTTCTTGGAGAAGTTCGAGGAGGCTGCGGGCCCTCGAACGTTCGCTGGCTTCTAAGGCTTTTGTATCATAACCGGATTTAGGATTAGTTTTATGCAGTTGCATTAACAAATCGATGTAGAGTTCGTAGTAGTTTTGTACTGTGGCAAAGTATGAGCTGCGGAGTTCAGGGCTGGCTATTTTGGTGCGGAGGTTTTCGATAATTTTGAGAGAGGATTCAATGTGATTGAGGCCTTCGGTAAGATTATTTTGGTCGCGTTTGACAGAAGCTATGTTGTAAAGGGTGAGAGCTTCCCCACCGCGATCACCTACGGCCCGTCTCAGGGGAAGCGACTGGCTGTAATACTCTAGCGCTTTCTGTTTTTCTCCCAAATCTGAGTAGACACCGCCGATATTGCCGAGGGTGTTAGCTTCCCCACCGCGATCGCCTACTGCCCGAAATAGGGGAAGCGACTGGCTGTAATACTCTAGCGCTTTCTGTTGTTCTCCCAATTCTGAGTAGACATTGCCAATGTTGTTTAGGGTGCGAGCTTCCCCACTGCGATCGCCTACTGCCCGACTCAGGGGAAGCGACTGGCTGTAATACTCTAGCGCTTTCTGTTTTTCTCCCAATTCTGAGTAGACTAAGCCGATATTGCCGAGGGTGCGAGCTTCCCCACTGCGATCACCTACTGCCCGAATTAGGGGAAGCGACTGACCCAAATACTCTAGCGTTTTCTGTTTCTCTCCCAAATCTGCGTAGACACTGCCGATGTTGTTGAGGGTGATAGCTTCCCCACGGCGATCGCCTATTGCCCGTCTCAGTGTCAGGGACTGGGTGTAATACTCTAGCGCTTTCTGTTTTTCTCCCAAATCATCGTAGACATTGCCGATGTTGTTGAGGGTGGTAGCTTCCCCCCCGCGATTCCCTACTGCCCGCGTCAGGGGAAGCGACTGGCTGTAATACTCTAGCGCTTTCTGTTTTTCTCCCAATTCTGAGTAAATACCGCCGATGTTGTTGAGGCTGCCAGCTTCCCCATCGCGATCGCCTGTTGCCCGTCTCAGTGTCAGGGACTGGGTGTAATACTCTAGCGCTTTCTGTTTTTCTCCCAAATCATCGTAGACAGTGCCGATGTTGTTGAGGGTGAGAGCTTCCTCCCCGCGATTCCCTACTGCCCGAAATAGGGGAAGTGACTGGGTGTAATACTCTAGCGCTTTCTGTTTTTCTCCTAAATTTGAGTAGACAGTGCCTATGTTGTTGAGGGTGAGAGCTTCCCCACGGCGATTGCCTACAGCCCGAAATAAAGGAAGTGACTGACTGTAATACTCTAGCGCTTTCTGTTTTTCTCCCAATTCTGAGTAGACATTGCCAATGTTGGTGAGGGTGACAGCTTCCTCACGGTGATCGCCGGTTGCCCGTGTCAGGGGAAGCGACTGGCTGTAATACTCTAGCGCTTTTTGTTTTTCTCCCAATTCTGAGTAGACTCTGCCGATGCCGGTGAGGGTGGTAGCTTCCCCTCGGCGATCGCCCGCTTCCCGATACAATTTTAATGCTATTTCAAATTTGACGATCGCACTTCTTTTTGCTTGGGCCGTTCCTTGATTGTAGAGTTGTACTCCTTCTTTGAAAGCTTTTTCAGCAGCGTCGCTACTGTTAGTTTGTGCTGTTTGTACGACTTTACCAACGGGCACGGCTGCTGCAACTGGCTGACTTAGCTGAACCGAAAGCGCGATCGACATACCAGCCAAAAACCATTGAGTGCGATCGAGCATAACCACCCTTTTTGTATTTTTGTCGATTTTACTCACTAGCTCGCTTAGTGTAAAGGCAGGAAGAAGTCAGGGCCGACAACCGGGGACGCGAGCAGTTCGAGGTCACTGAACTGCTCGATCGGATGTTTTGACATTCCGCCAAGTGGCGGAGTGTCGCTCACAACGCAAGAAGGGGATGTTACCGAGATGCTCGAACGATCATTTTTCTACGGCGATGCGTTGCTTTTTAGGGGTTTATAGCGCGTTTCCTGGCTTCTGATGCTTTGATATCATAACCCGAGTTAGGATTAGCTTGGTGCAGTTGCATTAACAGGTCTATGTAGAACTTGTAATAATTTTGTAGTTGGGACAAGTATGAGGTGCGAAGTTCTGGGCTAGTAATTTGGGCGCGGAGGTTTTCGATGATTTTGAGTGAGGATTCAATGTCATTGACGGCTTCGGTAAGATTGTTTTGGTGGCGTTTGACCTCAGCTATGTTGTAAAGGGTAGAAGCTTCTCGAACGCGATCACCTACCGCGCGACTTAGAGGAAGCGCTTGGCTGTAATAATCTAGCGCTTTCTGTTTTTCTCCTAACTCGGAGTAGACATTGCCGATGTTGTTGAGGGTAGTAACTTCCCCGCCGCGATGGCTTACTGCTCGAAACAGAGGAAGCGACTGGCTGTAATACTCTAGTGCTTTCTGTTTTTCTCCCAATTCTGCATAGATCCTGCCGCTGTTGTTGAGGGTCATAGCTTCCACAAACCGATTACCCAGAACCCTACTCAGAGAAAGCGACTGGCTGTAATACTCTAGTGCTTTCTGTTTTTCTCCCAATTGTGAGTAGGCCTCGCCGATGTTGCCGATGATCATAGCTTCCACAAACCGATTGCCCAGAGCCCTAATAAGAGGAAGCGACTGGTTGTAATACTCTAGTGCTTTCTGTTTTTCTCCTAAATCTGCATAAACTTGACCTATATTGTTGAGGGTGGCAGCTTCTCCAAAGCGATTGCCTATTGCTCGAAACAGGGGAAGCGATTGGCTGTAATACTCTAGTGCTTTCTGTTTTTCTCCCGAAGCATTGTAGACAAGACCAATGTTGTTGAATGTGCCAGCTTCCCCAGAGCGATCACCGAGAGCTCGATACAGGGAAAGCGCCTGGTTGTAATGCTCTAGTGCTTTCTGTTTTTCTCCCAAATCTGAATAGACTAGGCCCATACCAGTGAGGGTGTTAGCTTCTAATAAGCGCTCACCGATAGCTCGACCCAGAGGTAAGGATTGGTGGTAATACTCTAGCGCTCTCTGTTTTTCTCCCAATTCTGAGTAGGCTTGACCAATGTTGTTGAGGGTGACAGCTTCCCGAGAGCGATTGCCCGCTTCTCGATACAGCTTTAATGCTTGTTCAAACTTGACGATCGCACTTCTTTTGGCTTCCGCCGTTCCTTGTTTGTAGAGTTCCTCTGCTTCAAAATGCACTTTTTGAGCAGCCTCGCTACTGTTAGTTTGTGCTATTTGTACGGTTTTACCAACTGACACGGCTGCTGCCACTGGCTGACTTAACTGAACCGAAAGTGCGATCGACATACCAGCCAAAAACCATTGAGTGCGATCGAACATAGCCACCCCTTTTGTATTTTTGTCAATCTTAATCACTAGCTCGCTTAGTGTAAAGACTGGAAGAAGTCAGGGCGATCGGCATTTTTGCTAGAGTTAACGAGTAGGTGCGATTCCCTACGGGATCGCTACGCCGCGCGTACTTTTTCCCAGCATGAACAACATCCTAACTACCCCCGATCCTGTAACAACCCACTGGGATTGCCCCGAATGCGGCGGCACCGGTACCCTCAGCCCAGAAATTTGCCCTGTTTGTCTCGGAGCAAAATACATCGATCTCGCTACAATAACGAACTGGATGCTTGATTTTATGGAATCTCGCGGCTGCGATCGAGCTGAGATCGATCGATTGCGAACCGAAAGCCCAGACCCCCTAACATTAACTTTTTGCCTCGAAGTTTGTATCGCCCTGAAATAAACAAGGATATCAAGTCTGCTTAATTGCTTATAAATCATTTACGGGCATCGGGCATGGTCGGAAAAAAACGCAATCTACAAGTTGATTTAACTTATATCTTGCACCATTCTCAATTAGCCTTTTAGGAACAGGCATCTTGCCTGTTCCACAAGAAAATCTACTCTTTGTGGAACAGGCAAGATGCCTGTTCTTGAGAATGGTGCAAGATGTGAGTTTAACAGAAACGAAATAATGCTCAATTCCCAATTACCAATGCCCTATTCCCAATATTCAGTGTCCCTTAACTGGATGTTGCCCGTAAAAAGGCAAAGCCTCCGACCAATCAGGACGACTTCCCATTTTCCACTCCAAATAAGCCAATTCCAACACGCTAGAAACCGACCAACCCAACTCGCTGCCAACTTCAATTAACTGATAAGAATTCCCCCAATTATCCAACTTTTCTTGCCAAGATTCAGGAGTCATCACCGTCTCAGGAAACAACTCAGTTAAACCAGAATCTTTGTTAACTGAATAAACCGCCCCAAACAATTGTCCCCGCTGTGCAGGCATTTGCAGCGCAATATCCTCTCTCAAAAGCCCCCCCTTAGCAAGGGGGGGTTGGGGGGGTTCTAATTCCAAAAGCCCCTTAGTAAGGGGGGGTTCCGCCCAAGCCACAGCCGCCAAAGTTGAAACCGCAAAAACCGGAATATCCAACTGTTGAGCCAAAGTCCGCGCCGTCACCATACCCATCCGAGTCCCCGTGAAACCTCCGGGCCCCTTCGCCACTGCAATAAAAGCCAAATCCCCCCAATTTTGCGGCTGAATAAACTCCACTAAATACTGATGCAAATGAGTGGCTAAATCGCGATCCAAATTCCAAGTTTGGCAGCGAGAATCCCCGGCAAAATTGCTGATGGCTAAACCGAGTTCGCGACTAGCTGTGTGCAGGGCTAAGCCGTATTTTTTAACAGATGTTCCGTCTTGGGGATTGCTATTCACGATTAGTGGTAATTTTCCTTAACAAAAAACAGAGGCAAAGCCACAACTAAGCAACCCAAAAGAATGCCAAATATTCCCGTGTTTAAAATCCTGGAATTACCCATGCCCCCACTCACCAAAAACAGCACTACTAAACTTCCAAATAAATTTTTATTTGCAAATTCTTTGTGCTGAGAAACTTGATGCTTCACCGTCATAAAACCCGACGTAACTATTAGCGCAAACCAAGAATTAAAAATGACTATTTGAGAGCCAAAGATAAACCAAACTAAGGCAAACATTAGCGCATCTATCCAAAAATCCTGAGTTTTCAACTTCGGCAGCCAAAATTCTTGGGTAGTAACAGAGGCGATTTTCTTGAGTAATTGATGGTGCTGCAGCCGCACGAGTTTGTTTCTCAATTGAATCTTGGGATCGATTTGCAATATTTGCTTCCACTCCGGGCGGCGAGAATTGTTGACTCTTCCCAACAGCTTCACGGCTGCGACTTTATTTAACTGCAAATCGGTGAGTCTGGTGGCAATTATTTGAGATAAGTGCGGATAGTAAACGGGGTTGTCTTCGGTTCTGTTGATGACGATATTGAGCTGTTGCTTGGCTTGACTGACTTGGATTGTAACATTGTACGGGGCGAGATCCTCTTGCAAAGCTTGCTGAATTTCGGCTTGCTGTTGGCGAGTGAAAAGCGACACACCGGGCGCAGGTGTAAGCACCCGTTCTGCGGGCGTTTCCGGCGCGTCTAGCACAGGCGGTGTGTCTAAATATACAGGTTTGGGGTTCAAGTGCCGGATGACTGCTGATGCTGAACTGTAGCGCCGATTGGTGGCACTTTGAAGCATGGTGTCGAGGATGCGGCCGAAATCATCGCTAACCGCAGTCTTCAAATAATTTCGCCAAGCCCAAGAATCCTCTGTACTGTCGAACAAATCGAAGGGAGGAATTTCAGTCAGCAAGTGAATGCAAGTAACGCCCAAACTGTAGATATCGCTGGCAAAAACTGCTTTACCCATCAATTGTTCTGGGGCTGTATAAGCGGCACTGCCGATGATTGTACCTGTTTGCGGCAACCCGGCTGCTGTTACTTTCTTAGCTGCACCAAAGTCTACTAAAACAATATCTTTTTGGAAAGGAGAGGGTTGATATGAACTTTCTAAGGCGGGTAAAGGAGTTGGAGATAGGCGGCGGCGAATGATATTTTCGGGTTTGATATCGCGGTGAATAACTTTGGATTTGTGGACGAAGTGGAGCACGGGCAATAAATCGTTGAGGATTTGCCGAATTTGAGTTTCGGTGAATGCTCCTTTTTGTTCTAATTCTCTGGCTAGGTTTTTGCCGTCTATAAATTCTTGTACTAAATACTGTCTCCCGTCTTGTTCAAAATGCGCGATTAATTCGGGAATCTGGGGATGTTTTCCCAAGGTTTGTAGCTGGGCTGCTTCTTGGTGAAATAGTTGAGCGGCTTTTTCGGCTGCGGTATTTTGCTGCAAAAATTGCTTGATTACGCACTGCGAAAAAATTATGGGTTTGGTTTCATCAACTGCTAAAAATGTTCTGCCAAAGCCTCCTTGCCCGATCGGCTTTATGGTTCGGTAGCGAGATGCTGATGGTGTTTCTGCGTCAATAGTTAACAACAAATTGGAGCCGCAACTTTGGCACGATTCTGCATCCCCTGGGTTTTGCGGATTCTGACAAGTTGGGTTTAAGCAATAGCACATTGGATTTTAGATTTTAGATTTTAGATTTTAGATTTGTAATTGGGAATTGGGAATGGGGAATGGGGAATTGGTTATTGGTTATTGGTTATTGGTTGTTATCGCCAACCACTCACAAAAAACCTATAAAAAACAACAAATAGCAACCAACAACCAACAAATAACTAATGACTAATGACTAATGACTAATGACTAATGACTTAAGTCGGGACGAGTTCGCCTGGCCGCAATTTTGCCCATTTGCCGGTCTCTTGCTTGAAACTCTGACACCCGACTACATCCCATTCCATTTCAATTTCGTCTTGGCGGGGACGGATGTTGACGTTGATGGTGGGTTCTACGGGGTCGAAATCGGGTGTGTCGGTGAGGTGAAGCTGTTCGTGCTGTTCTTCTACGGCGTGGTAGGTGAAGCAGCGGTCTACATAGTGGCAGTTAATACAAATACACATTCTTGATATCCTCTGTGCATTTCAAAAAGATTGGTGAAATTTGAGCTTTCTGTTAATCTAGCGTAGCAAGAGTTTAATTGTTTGTAAGGAAAGTAGATTTTTGTTGCGATGCCGATTAATTTGCCCTCTTCATTATCTCCTGATTCTTGGCCGTTTGATTTGGAACTGCTGACACCGCCTGCTTATTTGGTGGGCGGTGCGGTGCGGGATGCGTTGCTGGGCCGCCGATCGCACTATTTTGATTTGGATTTCGTTATGCTAACACGGGCCGTGAAGACTGCTCGAAAAATTGCCGATCGCACGAAAGGTGGATTTGTTTTGTTGGATGCGGAACGGCAAATTGCGCGGGTGGTGTTTGCGGGCGGTACGGTGGATTTGGCGCAGGCGGAAGGGGGGAGTCTGGAGGGGGATTTGCTGCGCCGAGATTTTCGGATAAATGCGATTGCCTGCAATCCTTTTACAGGAGAAATCATCGATCCTTTGGATGGTCAAACTGATTTGCGGTTGGGTGTGCTGCGGATGATTTCGCGGTCAAATTTGGAGGACGATCCGCTGAGGTTATTAAGAGCTTACCGCCAAGCGGCGCAGTTGGGTTTTGCGATCGAAACTGAAACTCAATCGGCGATTCGGGAATTGGCGCCGCTGTTGAATCGGGTAGCGGTGGAACGGGTGCGGACGGAATTAGGTTATTTGTTGAGTAATCCAGAGGGTGTTCCTTGGATTTGTCGCGGTTGCGAAGACGGTTTGTTTTCGATTTGGTTTGAAAGTGCGATCGACCGTTTTGATATTTTGACAAAAATTGATGCGTCTGCTGCCAAGTTAGCGGCAATTTATCCAGATTTGGGGAGAGAATTTTCGCGATCGATTCGAGATACGATTAAAACGCCGTTGTTGGCGGTTGCGAAGTTGGCTATTTTGGCCGATTCCGACCCGACAATTGCTGAAACCCAGTTGCTGCGGTTGAAGTACAGCAATGCAGAGATTAAAAGTGCGATCGGGCTTTTGAAATACTTGCCGAAGTTGCAAGCAAAACCTATCGCGGAAATGTCTTTGCGAGAACAGTATTTTTTGTTTCGGGATGTGGGAATAGTATTTCCAGTTTTAGCGGTTTTGGCGGTGGCGGCGGGAGTTGCGGTTGATGAGATTTCACTGTTAATTAATCGCTATCTGGATGCTGATGATATTATTGCTCATCCTACCCAATTAGTTAGCGGCAATGATTTAATGGAATATTTTAAATTGCCCAGAAGTCCGCGCATCGGTCAATTTTTAATGGAGATTCAATTAGCGCGGGTTGAGGGGAGAATTGCGACTCGCGAAGAGGCGCTAAAATTGGCGGCAGAGTTGGTTAATCAGTCAGTTTAAATTGATAAATTTCAGAAATTAGAACGGGCAAGATGCCCGTTCCACAAAATTCTAGTTTCCCGTGGGGTGGGTTTTTAGCCTGCCCTAAAAAGTTAGTTTACAATGCTAAAAAATCAGAATATTAAACAACATTTTTTAGTTCTTCCGGTAATTCAAACTTGCCATCGGCACCCGGTTCAAATTCAACAACTTTCAACACAGCATCAACATTGAGCGGCCCGTAAATGTGCGGGTAATTCTGACCCGCCGCCAATTCATACTTAAGTTCAGCTTCTACTTTGTCCGAGTCAATCCAAAGCAGCAGCAATCCTGTTTGTCCCACAAAAAATTTATTAGCAGATCTAAGAACTTGTGGCAGAGTCGAACAATGGATAAATCCTTCAGTATCTAGCGTATCGCCGCGATAGGATTGAACTTGTTTTGCTTCTTCCCACTGTTGGCTGCGGGTGATGTGAAAAATAACGCTCATAGTTAGATAGGTTTTAGGTTTAATTGACAATTGGCAGCAAAATTTGAGAGGGACAATTCCCGCCACAACTTACTGTCAGCGTGATAATCTTAGCATCGATCGTCCGCGCTTCACCTGGAGGTGCAACAGTTCCCGGATTCACGTCGTAAGCGGGAAAACAAGCCGCACTCAAACTCAGACGCAACGCATTACCTTTGGCAATTTGCATACAAGTTGCTTGCAGGACAATTCTTACAGGTGTTTCACCTGAATTCACCCGCACGTAACCTTGAGTGAAATTGTAAACGCTGCCGCTATCTTTGACCTCAGAAAGTATCGCACACAAATCAAAACTCGGCGCATCTGCTGTACAAAATACTTTGAGAATTATATCTCCAGCTAAGTGCAAATCTGCTGTTAGCGGTGCCGAAGTGTATGTTAAAACATCGGTGCGGCAGTCAATAGTCGATCGCTCGATCGCACCTGCAGGAAATGCAGCGTGACCCCCCAAGGATGGCACCGGCCGCCAAGGGTCATGTACGAATATATCATCAGTGCAAACATCCGGGCAAAAATCTGTTAAAATACCCGCATCTTCTCTCATCGCGGCAAGTCCGGTACTTGCTAAAAAATAAGATTTATGATTATTATTAGGCCATTTATCAAATTTCCGCCAATCATTCCTCCCCATCTCAAATAGCGAAATCGGCAGCTCGTCTAATATTCCTGTATCAACTCCTTTCAGGATTTGATCGAACCAGCGAATTTGCAACTCATCCACCGGATTTGAAGCTGCAAAAGCATAATCCAACGCTCCCACTTTTCGACCCCAAGGTAAATGCGCCCAAGGGCCAATTATCAAATGCTGCGGATAGGAACTCCGGCTTGCCATTTCCTTGTAAAGATGGATTGTCCCCCGCAAATAAGTATCAAACCAACCGCCAACGTGCAGCATTGGCAAGTCTACATCTTTGATGTTTGGCGATAACTTTTCCCAATACTCGCTTGCTCGATAATTATCCAACCAATCGTGATAATATGAGTCTAGTGCAAGCTTTTTAATAATTTCAGGACGCGCCGGCACGGTATCGTATAGCGGGAGATTTCTCGAAGCTGCATACAAGGCTTGATAGGCAGAAATATCGCCTTTTAAGCGAGCGGTTTCTGCGGCTAGCTGAATTGCCCAGCCGAGATTTGATTGCAGACAAAACGCGCCGCCTTCATAGGCCCAATCTGTGTATAAATTGCCGCCTACCATTGCCGGACAAATTGTGATTAAAGCGCTCGGTTTAGCACCCGCCGCGTAGAGTTGAGTCATGCCTTGGTAAGAAAAACCGTACATTCCGACTTGGCCGTTACCCCCCGGCAAATTAGCAGCCCAATTGACGCTATCAAAACCGTCTTGTGTTTCGCTAACAAATAGGTTAAATTCGCCTTCGGAAGTGCCGCGTCCCCGCACGTCTTGGATGACAACAATGTAGCCGTGTTTGGCGTACCATGCGGGATGGGAATATACTAATGTAGAGGCGATCGCCCTTCCGTAAGGTTGCCGCATTAACAATACTGGAAATTCGCCTTCCGCATCGGGGCGGTAGATGTCAGCATCTAAACGCACGCCATCTTTAGTTAGCATTGACGCTGTTTCTTTCGGACAAAGTTTCAGCATAAATCCTAAAAAATATCACCTAAAAAAGTTTGTAGTAACTGACATCTTGCACCATTCTCGATAAGCATTTGATGAACAGGCAAGATGCCTGTTCATCAATAAAATTCATCTCTTGTGGAACAGGCATCTTGCCTGTCCGTGAGAATGGTGCAACATCTCAGTAGTAAGGGCGTGAGCTTTTTCTCTAAGGACTCAAGTCCTTACTACAAACCTAGGAATCAAGTCCTTACTACAAACCTAACATGGTACGAGTACATCCGATCGCCCAAGAACTCTCATATCTTCCTCATCGAGTTCGACTGGTGTACCGCTGCGAATTAGTTCCACAAAATCCTCATTCGGCACCATGATGCACAAAGCGTACAAACGTTCATTGCCCGTATTTTCAATTACGTGAGTACCCGTTGGAGGCACTAACACACTATCTCCCGGTTGAATACTAACTGTTTTGCCGTCGCAGGTTGCTTGCCCTTTTCCTTTGAGTACAAAAAACATTTCTACTGCGAATTGATGGCGGTTGGGAGGAGTTTTGCCCCCCACATCAAAAATCTCCACGCAAACTGTTAATGAAACATTAGCTATTACCGGATCGAAGACGATCGCTAATCTATTAGTATCGCCCGGACTGATGCGAAATGCTTGGTAGTCTTTCGGAGACTTTATAATAGGAATCACGCACTGGTTTGTCATTTTTTTTATTGTTAGTTGTCAGTGGTTATGTTTCTGTTGTCATTAGTGAGAATCCAGAGTCATTAGTCCGCCGCTCAACCTCCAAAGTTTATTAATTTCACAGGAGAGTTCGCTGTCAGAGCAGGAAGCGAGATATAGGCTTGGCTGTGCGGGATTCTCGCACTCCTAAAAAACGCTTTTATACTCCAGAGGGATACTCCCCTGATGGCTGCTATTTAATTGCTTCTAACATAGCCTGAGAATCCGACAAAAAACCAAAACATTGTTTAACGTTATAAAGAGTAGCTTGCCAGCAATAATCGGGAGATGTCGTAGCTGTACAATCTTTGACTAAAATACAGTCGTAACCGAGGAAATTAGCATCTTGCAGCGTAGCCATGACGCACTGATCGGCGTTTACTCCTCCAAAGAAAAGTGTAGTTCTGCCGAGGTTCCGCAAGATACTATCTAAAGGAGTATCCCAAAAGCCGCTCATGCGATATTTATCAACGCAAATATCCTCCGATTTGGGTTTTAATTCATCGACCACCTGCGCCGCCCAACTCCCTGCCATCAGTACAGGTGCGTTGTTTTTTGGCAGCGGATCTCCCAAACCTACGCCGTCGCCTGTGGGATTGTAAACGTGACGGGAAGCTGCACTAATATTGAGCAAATCGGGGCGGTTTCCCCAGTTGATCCAAATAATGGGTACTGCGTGCGATCGCAATTTTGGCAGTAAATTTGTTAAAGGATTAATTGGAGTTCTGGCGGGCGTTACATCTACGCCAATATGTGCTAGCCAACCGTCGGGATGACAGAAATCGTTTTGCATATCTATCACCAACATTGCTGCTTTTGCTAAGTCCAAACGCAGAGTTTTAGTTTCTGTTTCCAGGGTAACAGGTTGAGGCGCGATCGGCGATCGGGTGATATCGGCAATTTTGGCATCAACTTTCCAAGCATTCGGCGGTACGCCCAAGGTGCGAAGAGAATCAGGATTCATATTGATTTTGACTCAAAAACAATTTCAATCTTATAACTATTTGATTGTCACTAACTTGTCATATCTTAAATCTTGGTTATAATTAAGTATCAGCGGCAACTATTTGAGAGTTTTTATGATTTATTAACTTTATTACAGGCGACCGCCAATGTTAGCCCCGTGGAATCATACAATAAAAATTAATATAAATTTACAAAAATGGTAAATCTATGAGCTTTACAATTGAAAATGCTTTAATTCCGGTTGATAGTGGTTATGAAACTGCAGATGTGCAAGTGGTGCATAATTGCATAAGTGCGATCGCCCTCAATTTAGAGCCTGCGGGAACAGTTATCGATGGCAAAAATAAGCTGCTGCTGCCCGGTTTTGTCAACGCCCACACTCACTCTTCAGAAATGTGGCAACGGGGCATTATTCCCCCTTTGCCGCTGGAGTTGTGGATTGCCGAATTATACGATTTTACGCCTCTGGAACCCGAACAAGTTTATTTAAGCGCCCTGGGAACTGCGGTAGAAACATTGCTGTCGGGCGGTACAAGCGTAGTCGATCATTTAGTTTTGATTCCGGGGCAAGAATTAGAAACAATCGCCGCAGCAGTTCGCGCTTATCAAGAAATCGGCATCCGCGCTTTTATCGGATCGTTAATTCAAGATGAATCCCTGACAGCGGGAATGCCTTCTGGCGATAGCGGCATCGAACACGCGGCTTACATTCGATCGACCAAGGCTACTTTGGAATTAATGGAAACAGCCATAAAACAGTTTCACAATCCAGAAAAAGGTGTTAATATATTATTAGCGCCGACGGGAATTCAACTGTGTTCCGATGCTTTATTTGAAGGCTGCATCGATTTGAGCGATCGCTACAACCTTTGTCGGCATGCCCACCTCTTGGAAACCGCCGCTCAAAAACAGTTAGCTCACGAAAAATACGGCTGTAGTGCTGTCGAGCACCTGCAAAAAATTGGTTATTTGAGTCCCAGAACTTCTTTAGCGCACTGCGTTTGGCTGGACGATTCCGACATTGCGATTATGGCAGAAACGGGAGCAACAGTCGTACACAATCCCCTCAGCAACTTGCGCTTGGGAAGCGGGATTGCACCGATTTTGAAATACCGCCAAGCTGGAGTTAACGTATCTTTAGGCTGCGACGGCGCTGCTAGCAATGACTCTCAAGATTTGCTGGAAGCGATTAAAATTGGTTCAATTTTGCACAATATCACGGATTTGGATTACCGCCAATGGATTACACCGCGCCAGTCTGTAGAAATGGCATCCCTGGGAGGAGCAAAAGGCTTGAATGTCGCCGATGAAATGGGTTCGCTGACAGTCGGGAAAAAAGCAGATTTTGTGCTGTATGATTTAACCAGTTTATCATTGCTACCGCGCACCGATCCGATCGGCTTGCTGATTTTGGGGCGCCCGACTAATGCGGTAGATAGCGTTTGGGTAAACGGCAAGCAAATTGTCGCCGAAGGTAAGGTGAAAACGATCGATGTTGATGCTTTGAGGCGGGAATTATTCGATCGCAGCGAGTGGACGAGCAAGCGTCAATCGCAAACAGTCAGTGAAATAGAAGCCCACTATCGAAAAGTCATGAACCTGCAAGGTTATTCTTAAAAAATTAACCAAGAGAATAGGATATCATGTCCGGTTGAATCACATAATTAGCGCCGCCACTAAAAATTAACTCCATCTACCTCCCACATCCCAATCACTCAGAAGCTATAGCCATGACACCCCCTAACAACCAGATAAATGTAGACGCCAGACTTGTTGCAGCTAATACCAAATTTGGTTTTAACTTGTTCAACACCCTCACCAAACAACAGCCGAATCAAAATATCTTTATTTCCCCTACTTCTGTCGCCCTCGCACTGTCAATGACATACAACGGAGTCAGCGGAGAAACCAAAGAAGAAATGACAAAAGCTCTCGAATTAACGAAAATGAGTCCAAAAGCAATCAACGCAGCCAATCACAATTTGCAAAAGAGTTTACAAAAAGATGACCCCAAGGTTCAAGTATCAATTGCCAACGCGCTTTTTGTCAGACAAGGCTTCTCATTAAAACCCGAATTTTTGCAAATAAATCAACAATACTACCAAGCCATTATTACCGAAATAGACTTTGAAAGTCCGCAAGAAGCTCTCAGCATCATTAACAACTGGGTGAGCGAAAAAACTCACGGAAAAATTGATAAAATAGTCACTAAAATCAACCCTAATACCCTTTTATTTTTGATTAACGCCATCTATTTCAAAGGAAACTGGGAAACGCCCTTTGATAAATCTCAAACTGCCAACAAAACTTTTTATTTAACAGACAGCAGTTCCAAAGAGCATCCAATGATGTCCCAAATGGGCTCTTATCGGTGCTACGAAACAGAAACTTTTCAAGCAGTCAGTTTACCTTACGGCAAAAAAGGCGCTCTGAGTATGTATATTTTCTTGCCAAACTCCAATACCAATTTGGCAACTTTCTCGCAGCAATTAACACCCGAAAACTGGAATAAATGGATGCAAGAATTTAGAGTTAAAAGTGGAATGATTGAAATACCGCGCTTCAAAATGGAGTATGAGGTTCAACTGAAAGACACACTTATAGCTTTGGGAATGGCAGCATTTTTCGGTGGATTGAAAACAGACTTTTCCCCGATGACTGATAGCCAAGTAGCAGTAGAATCGGTAAAACACAAAACATTTGTCGAAGTTAACGAAGAAGGTACAGAAGCAGCAGCCGTGACTGTAATTGAGATGACGAGATCTATGCCGGTTTTTCAAATGAATGTAAACCGTCCATTCTTTTGTGCTATTCGAGACAATACTACAGGAACAATATTATTTATGGGTATCATCGTTGACCCCCAATAATATCAAAAATAGTAGGTGCATCAGGAAGTGTTTGAGTGACTTTTAATAAAATAACCCTAGCTGGCGCACCCTAGCAAGCTAATTATACGGTAAAATATCAATCTAAAAATAATCCTATTTGCGACAAATTGATGATTAAATTGCACAAATGGCAGCGGATACTGGCTTTAATAGTTGTTTTTACGATCGCCCTTACCTCCTCCGCGATTTTATCCCCCCGTCTCTTGGCTCAAACCCCGCCCACCACCCCAACAACCGAAGTGCGCGGCGTCTGGCTGACGAACATTGACAGCGACGTTATCTTCTCTCGCAACAACATCATTGACGCTGTAAATCGACTCGATAAACTCAATTTTAATACCATCTATCCCACGGTTTGGCAAGGAGGCTATACGCTTTATCCCAGCGCTGCAGCCGAACGAGTATTCGGACAGTCGATCGACCCCTCGCCTGGATTGAAAGACCGAGACATCCTCAAAGAAATCATAGCACAATCCCACCAAAAAGGTATAGCAGTAATCCCCTGGTTTGAGTTTGGTTTCATGGCTCCCGCCGAATCGGAATTAGCCACACTTCACCCAGACTGGCTGGCGCAGCGGCGCGACGGTTCAACTATTTGGAAAGAAGGCAAACATGATCGAGTTTGGCTGAATCCCTTTCATCCCGAAGTACAGCAATTTATCTCAGATTTAATCCTAGAAATTGTCGATAATTATGATATAGATGGCATTCAATTTGACGATCATTTCGGCTTGCCAGTAGAATTTGGCTACGAGCCGTTAACAGTGTCAATGTATCAGGAACAAATCAAAAGCCCTCCCTCCGACGACCCCCGCGAAACCTTCTGGGTGCGCTGGCGGGCTGACAAAATTAACGAGTTCGTGGGGCGAGTTTCCCGCGCCATCAAATCCCGCAAAGAAAAATGTATTGTCAGCTTATCTCCGAACCCTTTTCACTTTTCTTTACCTGCCCACTTGCAGGACTGGTTTACCTGGGAAAGACGTGGCTACATCCAAGAAATTGTGTTGCAGGTTTATCGCAGCGATATCAAGCGTTTTAGTGCCGAACTGGAACGGGAAGAAGTCAAATTGGCTAAACTTAATATTCCAACTGCGATCGGCATTTTGACAGGCCTTAAAAATAATTCCGTTCCCCTCAAACAAATTCAAGAACAAGTGCAAGAAGTGCGAAAAAGAGATTTCGCTGGCGTGTCGTTCTTTTTCTACGAAAGTTTGTCGAATTGGGCTAGCGAAACCCCCGAACAGCGCAATTATGCCTTGCAAGAATTCTTTCCCACAAAGATGCAGCGCCCGCCCTCCGAAGCCAGAATTTGAAACCCAGGGTTAAAATGAGAAAAAGCATACAGCGCTTAGGAATTGTCATCTTATTTTTGACCGCTTTCCTAACAATTGGCTATTTCACTCCCAGAAAGTGGGGAAATTACTCGCAAGCAGATTGCACAATTTCTCTATACATTTCCAACCAAGGCATTCACACCGAAATCATCGTTCCAGTTAAAAATGAATATTTTGACTGGAATCAATTTTTACCGCTAAGAGAAATAGGGCGGGATGCCAATTATGATTATAAATATTTGTCTTTGGGCTGGGGAGATCGAGCTTTTATGCTCGAAACTCCCACATCAGGAAGTATCAACCCAGTTACAGCTTTCAAAGCCCTATTTCTCCTTACTCCGTCTACCCTACACGTTCAAAGTTATCGGGTTCTCCCCCAAAATATAGAAACCAAATGTGTTAAACTCAGTGGAAAAAATTATCTGATGCTGGTAAATTTTATTAAAAATTCATTCCCATTAGACGCAGCAGGTAAGAAAATGAAAATTAGCTACGGCTACGGTAACAGTGACAGTTTTTATGAAGCAAAAGGCAGTTACTATATTTTGAGAACTTGCAACGACTGGACGGCCGAAGCTTTGCAAAAAGCCGAGGTCAATACTCCTTTATGGTCAACGCTTTCTTCGGCGATTATGTTTCATCTTAATAGCGGTTGCGAATGTCACAAATAAATGGTAGTAGGCAATCGTAAGACTCTCTTTACTTTAGGTTGTTAAATTTATAATGAATGATTATGTATGGGTGGGAATATTGCCTAAAGTTGCATTCTTTTTTTTAGCTGGTATAATTAGCAATTTGAGGAAAAATTATGAACGTAATTCCAGCGATCGACTTATTGGATGGAAAATGCGTCAGATTGTATCAGGGAGACTACGCGAAGTCTCAAACTTTTAACGACAACCCTGTCGAAGTCGCCAGACAGTGGGTAAATGAAGGCGCGACAATGCTGCATTTAGTAGACCTCGATGGCGCTAAAGCCGGTCATCCAGTCAACCAAGCCGCCATTGAAGCGATCGTCCGATCAGTAGACGTTCCCTGTCAAGTAGGTGGCGGAATGCGCGATCGCACTTCTGTTGCTGCTATCCTCAATTTAGGCGTCCGCCGCGTCATTCTCGGCACTGTCGCCGTCGAACAACCGCAATTAGTCGGCGAATTGTGCACCGAATTTCCCGATCAAATTCTGGTTGGCATCGATGCCAGAAATGGTAAAGTTGCCACTAGAGGCTGGCTAGAAACTTCGGAAGTTTTAGCAACTGAATTGGCGCAAAAAATGGCCGAGTTAGGGGCGGCTGAAATTATATACACCGACATTCACCGCGACGGTACTATGGAAGGGCCGAATTTGGAATCTTTGCGCGAAATTGCTAACGCTATTTCGATTCCGGTGATTGCTTCCGGTGGCGTTAGTTCGATCGCCGATTTGTTGAGTTTGCTGGCTTTGGAACCAATTGGTGTCAAAAGTGCGATCGTCGGTAGGGCAATTTATACCGGCGATATCTTGCTAAAAGAAGCAATTCAAGCAGTCGGACAAGGGCGGTGGCAGGATGTACCGCCAGATTTGGGTTCTTCGAGTTTTGCTTGATAATCATGTCGAGTTAACTGGCTACCCAATATGTAACAGTTATCAATTTTCCGACTCACACTCAACAGTCATTAGTCATTAGTCATTAGTCAACAGTCAACAGTCAACAATCAACAGTCACCGTAGAATCGTATTTCTTACCATCATCGTAACCATGTTTTTGAACCATACAATTACAGCTTTAAGTTCTGGGATGGCATCCCTAGTTGCTCCCATACCTTTGTTAGCAACAGTCGAGGCAGAAAATTCGCCGATCGTCCTCAGCGGAGTTTTGCTCACTTTAGTAGTGATTTATGTCGCCAGTAAATTAGGCGCGGAAGTGGCTAAAAAGTTCGATTTGCCGCCGGTTTTGGGTGAACTTGTAGCAGGGGTAATTGTTGGCGTATCTGCTTTACACCTGGTCATTTTTCCCGAAGCAGGGCTGTCAGCATCAGACTCAGGGATTATGACAGTTGTGCAATCGATTAATCATCTGTCTCCTGCCGCCCTCACCAGTGTGTTTGAATCGCAGAGTGAAGTCATTTCAGTGCTAGCTGAATTGGGCGTAATTATTCTGCTGTTTGAAATTGGCTTAGAGTCGGATATCAGACAACTCAAGGAGGTGGGGGCTCAAGCTGTCGTTGTCGCTTGTGTGGGCGTGGCAGTTCCCTTTGCTGCCGGTACTGCGGGTTTGATGATCATTTTCCACACGGCGGCGATTCCGGCGATTTTTGCGGGGGCTGCTTTGACAGCAACCAGCATCGGAATTACCTCCAAAGTTTTGTCGGAATTAGGACAACTCAAATCTAAAGAAGGTCAAATCATTGTTGGTGCAGCGGTGATTGATGATGTGCTAGGAATTATTGTCCTAGCTGTTGTCGCCAGTTTAGCCAAAACTGGTGAGATTGATGTTGTTAATGTCATCTATTTGATTGTCAGTGCAACTGCCTTTCTGCTCGGTTCGATTCTATTGGGCGGCATCTTCAACAAAAGCTTCACTGCGGTCGTGGAAAAACTCAAAACTCGCGGCAATATAGTCATCCCGGCATTTATCTTTGCTTTCTTCATGGCTTTTCTGGGCAACGCAATTCATCTCGAAGCGATTTTGGGTGCGTTTGCGGCTGGTTTGGTGTTGGATGAAAGCGATGCCCGCAACGAGTTGGATGAACTGGTGAAACCCATCGCGGATTTCCTGGTTCCCATCTTTTTTGTAACCGTGGGAGCTCGGGCGGATTTGGGGGTTTTGAACCCAACAGTGCCGGATAATCGGGCTGGTCTTTTGATTGCCGTATTTTTGATTGTGGTTGCGATTTTGGGCAAGCTGGTGACTGGTTGGGTGGTGTTTGGTCTGCCTGGAATCAATCGATTGGCGATCGGAGTGGGGATGATTCCTCGGGGCGAAGTCGGGTTAGTGTTTGCCGGCATCGGTTCCGCGAGTGGGGTTTTGGATAAACCCTTAGAAGTCTCGATTATTATCATGGTGATTCTAACAACATTTTTGGCTCCGCCTTTTCTGCGGGTTGCCTTTGGGGATACGGTAGAGCCTCCTGCTAGTGGCGAACCTTCTAGCGAGCAAATCGTTTGATTAGCGGGTGATATTAAGCCTGTGTTGAGGCGGTTGGGGGCGATCGGCTGGTCTTGAACCACTTTCCGGCGATCGTCTCCATTGTTACTCATATCAATTCCCGTTGCACCGGAATGATATAACAGCCCTCTTAAAACCCACAAGACCGTTCATAAAACCTTCACGAAACCTGTTCGATAAACTATCCCAGTGCGATTTGTAGCTAGCTTCATAGGCGTCTATCATCAGAAACGCTATATATAAATGCGATCGCAATTATTTACCCACGAGTGCTACAGCACCGCTTTGCAACACAGGAATTTCAATTACGAACTCTGCTCCTTGATGGGGTTGAGAGAAGCACTGGAGCAAGCCACCGTGCTTATCAACTACAATTTGATAGCTAATGGATAGCCCTAATCCAGTTCCTTTACCAATTGGTTGGGTGGTGAAGAAGGGATTGAACACCTGTTGTCTAACAGTTTCCGTCATCCCCGGTCCATTGTCTTGAACTTGAATCACCACGTTTTTAGAATAACCGCGCTGAGCTTCCTTTGTGATGAGCTTAGTCCGAATAGTGATGCAACTGGGATTCTTTTGAATGTCTTTTAGAGAACGCTGATTGTCGTAGTTTTCTAAAGCATCGATCGCATTT
This sequence comes from Microcoleus sp. w1-18aA5, assembly GCF_036701705.1. Classification (NCBI taxonomy): domain Bacteria; kingdom Bacillati; phylum Cyanobacteriota; class Cyanophyceae; order Oscillatoriales; family Microcoleaceae; genus Microcoleus; species Microcoleus sp. w1-18aA5. The sequence goes on from NZ_JAUPTE010000010.1 coordinate 57,294, forward strand.
GCCAGAATATTCATAAAGACTTGGTTCAACTGTCCGGCATAGCACTCTACTAGCGGTAAGTCGCCGTACTCCTTGACAATTTCAATAGCAGGATGATTCGGTTTTGCCTTCAGTCGATTTTGCAAAATCATCAATGTGCTGTCAATTCCCTCGTGGATATCAACAGGCTTCATGTCTGCCTCATCCAGCCGTGAGAAGTTTCTTAGAGACAGGACAATTTGACGAATGCGATCGGCTCCTACTTTCATTGAACTCAGCATTTTGGGTAAATCTTCACTAATGTAGTCCAGGTCGAACTCTTCAATTTTTTCCTGAATTTCGGTATTAGTTGGATAGGTTTGCTGGTAAAGCTGAATCAACTTTAGTAAATTTTGCGTGTAGTCGGCAGTATGGCTCAGGTTGCCATAGATAAAGTTGACTGGATTATTAATTTCGTGAGCCACACCAGCAACCAGTTGCCCCAAACCTGACATTTTCTCTGCCTGAATAAGCTGTGCCTGAGTTTGCTGCAAGGTTTTGAGTGCAACCTCAGCTTCCTCTTTTGCTTGCCTTAATGCAGCTTCGGCTTGCTTGCGCTCAGTAATATCCAGTGCCAAGGATGCAACTCCAATAATATTTCCACCATCCCCTACTAAAGGCGTATTGAACCATTCGCAAATAATGATTTTGCCGTTTTTTGTAAAATTTTCATTGACGCTGTAGATTCCTTGGCTCTGCATCAACAACTCGTTCATAATTTGATCGACGACCTTTCGGGCAGATGCAGGCACAATTAATTCTGCGGGATGGTGTCCGATCGCCTCTGTAGCCGTGTAACCAAAAATCTGCTCTGCCGCTGGATTCCAAGCAGTGACTTTAAAGTTTAAATCCCATTCCACCACTGCTAGTGCAGTTTGGCGGAATAGAAAAGATAGCCGCTGTTCCGACGCTTTGAGTTCCTCTTCTGCCTGTTTCCGTTGAGTAATGTCAATGCCTGTTTTGATGATGTACTCAATTTGACCTTGATCATCGACTAAAGCAGTATCTGACCAGGCAATGAGTCTAAGTTGTTGATCTTTACTCACCCAACTGCCTTCATACTGCTGGGGAAAATTACCAGATTGTAAAGACTCAAAAGTAGTTTTGGCTTGTCTAGCTAAGTCTGAGTTCGGGAACAAGTCCCAAATGTAGCGCCCTTTCACTTCACTAAACGAGTAATGAGTCGTTTGTTCGCAAGCTCGGTTAAAGCGAACGATTTGTCCCTGCGGGTCGAGCACAACTACCAGGGCACCTGCAATTTCAAGAATAGCTGAAACAAAATTGCGTTCGACTTCAACTGCTTTAATCAGTTCCTCTAACTGGGTTGCCATATTGTTAAAGGCGATCGCCAATGTCCCCAATTCGTTTTGGCTGTCGATGTTGACCCGCGTCTCTAATTGCCCCGCACTGAGTTCCGTAGCTGCTGTAGTTAAGCGCTGTAGCGGCACCACAATTTGCCGAATAAATAGATACCCAATGCCAACAGCGACGATCGTCACCAGCGTCAATGAGCCTCCCATAATTGAGAGCATTTGGTAAACGGGAGCATACGCCTCAGCCGTTGGCAGTTCTACAACCACATTCCAATTCACGCTCCGAACTAAGGCACTGGCTCCCAATACTTCTACCTGCTTTAGACCCTGATAAACATTAAGGTGCTTAGTATCCTCGGATGCTTTCAAAAATTGAAAAAAGGGACGCTTTGAAATATCTTGAATTTGAAACGTTTCTGGCTTACTACCCTTTTGAGCAATGAGAAAATTACGCTCATCAACTACATAGACATAACCTGTATTGCCAACATCTGTTTGGGAAACAATAAACCAGAGAAAGTTGAGATTTACCTCGGCTAATAGCACCCCATCCACTTCATCTCGCTCATTCCGAATCGGAACTGCCAGAATGGTGGTTGGTTGGTGATTTGTAGGATTAATTTCTACAGGACTGACATAATCTTCCTGTTGTTTAAAGGCACGAATAAACAGTGGCGACTTGGCTGGATTTTCTAATTTAAGCGGTTTATAGGGTGAAACTGATGCAACAACTTTTCCCTTCCGGTTCAAAATGGCAACGGCTTCATAAGCATCATTATGACGAATCAACCCTTCCAACAGGCTCTGCTGCGCTTGAGGTTGAAAGTTGGTGAGTCCTTTGACCCTAGCTAAATAGCTCAGTTTTCGTTTCAAGTCATCTAGATAATTATCAATCTGCCCTCCTGCTGTCTGGCTACGCGCTTGTTGGAGCGATCGCGATTGCTGGATCTGCGCCTGAAAGCTGAGGTAGATCAGCAAGCCACCTGTGGGCAGTAAGCTCAGAAGAACCAAAAATATCAAACCATAGCGGAGCTGATTTGCAATAGAAAAGAAGCGTTGCCAGGGATGAGAACGAGAGCTTCTGGCGATCGGCAGAGCGCGATCGTTGCGTTGATTTTTCATCGGACTATTGATCAATATTGGTAAATCAATTAATGCGCGCACTAAGGAGAAACATCTATTTGGCCAGTCGTCACAGCATCTCGGATCGTCTTGAAAGTCTCCTCTTCCTGAGACGTGAGACTACCACGGAAAGGGGCAAAGTCGTAGATCTTTTCCTTGAGCCCAAACTTGTAAAGTTTTCCTTCCCAGCGACCTTGCTGGGTTAACACTGCCACATTTAGCACCAGATTGGGAATGTCCTGCAGAACGCTAGTTAGGACTTTGCCGGGAGCCAGTTCGTACTGATCCTTGGCCCAACCAATCACAAGGACTCCTGGCTTTTGCGTAACGGCTTTTAGCGCGGCTAATCCTGCCTCATCCGCGTTGATTGTCAAAACATCTACTCCAGAGGCAACCATATCCGTTGCAACTTTGGTGGCTTGCTCCGTATCAATCCAACTGTTGAGAAAAGCAGTCGAAGCTTGAACAGAGGGATTCGTTGCCTTCACTCCCCGCCTAAACAAGGCTTCTTCTTCTTTGTAAACCGGATAAGCTGCACCCACAATATAGCCAACTTTATTGCTTTTAGTCTTCATGGCAGCCAAAGCGCCTGTGAGGTAGCCCACCTCACCCGATCGAAAGGCAACAGCCCCCAAATTTTGGTTATTCCCTGGATAGGTTGTAACCAGGGCAAATTTCGTTCGCGGAAATTCTTTAGCAACCTTTTCGGCAGCTTTGATATAGCCACCACTGGCTGCAATTACCAGGTCATAGCCTGACTGGGCATATTTGCGAAGGGCAGCTTCACTATCTTCACCGTCAAGGCCAGTAAAGTCTACCTGAGCATTAAATTTATCTTTGATTAGGTTTAACCCTTCAAAGCAGGCTTGAGCCCAACTGTTGTTGTCTTTGGAGCCTGTGACGACCAATGCCACTCTAAAGCTGCTAGAGGTACTTGCTTCAGGGGAAGAGTTTACGTTCGGAGTCGATCGACTGCAACTGATCGCAAAAAATAGAGCTAGAGCCACCAGAGTCATTTGTTTGAAAAGAGATTGAATCCGCATAATAGCTTTTCGCAGCAATATTACTTTTTCTACGCCGATAAATTTGTTGAAGGGTATCTCAACAATCTTCACAACTCTTACTGTAGCTGGGATTTAATGACTCTGGCCGATTCAGCGTACCACTCATTTAACCTCAAAAACAAGTAAGGACACCGCACTGCCGTGTCCTTACAACTCTAACCTGCAATTAATCGAATTTGTTTGCTCTTAGGATCGCGAATTAAATAACTTACAATTTTAATTGTTATTGTGGGATGGGCGTCCCGCCCGTCCCACTTTCAAGAGTGGAAGTTATTTCATTCTCATTCCTTACTTAACAAACAGCATTTCTTGATAAGTAGGCAGCGGCCACAAATCGTCAGCCACTTCACCTTCCAGAGCATCCGCATACTGGCGAACCTCATCCATCAAAGGACGAATTGTTTGCGAAGCATATTGCATATGGTCTTCTGTCGAAGCAAAATCGTGCTTGCTCAAAGCAGCACTCAATTTGCTGGCAGTATCAATCATTGACTTAACCAGCACCGCTACTTTTTCGGCACTTTCCTTTTCCAGTTCAATCCCAATCTCTTTCAATTTAGAAATCGTCCCAGAAACTTCAGCTAAATACCTCAAAGCTGCGGGGTAAATAATGGTTTTGGCTATGCTTATTACCAGTTTTGCTTCGACTTCAATTGCCAGCAAATACTGCTCAGCATAAACATCGTAACGGCTTTCCAATTCAACTGGAGTCAGAACACCTGTCTTTTCAAACAAGTCTTCAATGTATCCTTCCTTCAACACGGGTAAAGCATCTGCCGTAGTCCGCAAGTTAGCTAAACCCCGTTCCTCAACGGCCATTTTGTGCCATTCTTCGGAATAGCCGTCGCCACCAAATACAACAGCACCGTGCTCGTCCATCACTTCTTTGAGAATGGTTTGGATGGCAGCATTCAGTTCAGTTCCGTTAGCCAAATCGCTTTCTAATTTGTTAGCAATCCAGTCCAAAGAATCTGCAAGAATTGTATTCATCGCCACCAGCGGCCCGGAAACAGACTGACCGGAACCTACTGCACGGAATTCAAACCGGTTTCCAGTAAAGGCAAAGGGCGAAGTCCGGTTTCTGTCTCCAGCATCCTTCATGAAAGTAGGCAGTGTTTCTACACCTAAGTTCATAATTCCCCGACCTTTAGAGTCCTTAACTTCTCCTCGGCTAATTTGCCCGAAGATATCTTCTAATTGCGAACCCAAATAGACAGAGATAATTGCTGGTGGAGCCTCATTTGCACCCAATCGGTGGTCGTTGCTGGCAGTAGCAACTACCGCGCGCAATAGCGGCCCGTATTTGTGAACTCCGCGAATCACAGCGCCGCAGAACACTAGAAATTGTATGTTCGAGTGCGGTGTATCGCCGGGGTCTAATAAGTTTCCTTGGGTGGCATTGCCGACCGACCAGTTGACGTGTTTGCCAGAACCGTTAATGCCGGCGAAAGGCTTCTCGTGCAGCAAACACATAAAACCGTGTTTCTTCGCAGTGTTGCGGAGAATTGTCATGGTTAATTGTTGGTGGTCGCTGGCGACGTTTGCAGCTTCAAAAACTGGTGCAATTTCAAACTGACCGGGAGCTACTTCGTTGTGGCGGGTTTTGGCAGGAATTCCCAGCCGGTACATTCTTTCTTCTACTTCCTGCATGAAGACTTGAACGCGCTCTGGAATCGCTCCAAAATAGTGGTCGTCAAATTGCTGACCTTTGGCAGGAGGTTTGCCAAACAGGGTGCGACCTGCTAGCAGTAAATCGGGGCGGTTGTTGGTGAAATTGGCATCTACCAGGAAGTATTCTTGTTCGGAACCGCAACTGGAATTTACCGGAGCAACTTCGGTATTGCCTAATAGCTTTAACACTCGAGTTGCTGCTTTGTTCATGGCGGCAATCGAACGCAACAGCGGCGTTTTCTTGTCTAAGGCTTCACCTGTCCAGGAGATGAAAACAGTGGGAATGCACAATGTCATGCCGTTGTCTGTTTCCATGACATAAGCAGGGCTGGTGACATCCCAGGCTGTATATCCGCGAGCGGCGGCGGTGGAACGGATGCCGCCGTTGGGGAATGAGGAGCCATCGGGTTCGCCTTGTACGAGAACTTTGCCTGCAAATTCTGAGATGACGGAACCGTCGCCTTGCACTGAGATGAAACCGTCGTGCTTTTCGGCGGTACCGTTGGTTAGCGGGTAGAATACGTGGGCGTAGTAGAGGGCTCCTTTGGAAATAGCCCAATCTTTCATTGCTACTGCAACTACATCAGCTACGGAAGCATCGAGTTTTTGGCCGGTTTGAACGGTGTTTTTTACTGATTTGAAAATGCTTTTGGGCAGACTTTCTTGCATCTTGCTCAGAGTAAAAACGTCTGTTGCCCACATATCTTCTAGCCGCTTGGGAGGCCGACCAGGCATCAGTTTGCGGTTGACGATTTGAGAAATTGCTTGAACGCGCGATTCGTTTCCACTCATGGTTATTTTTATTGGTATTGCGGGACGAGTAGTTGAAAAAAAATAGATGTTAGCAAAAGTCTAACGATTGACGAATATGTTGAATTTACCTCACATTTTGCACTATTCTCAATAAGTCTGGGATGGGCGGGTTCTCCTGCCCAACCCCTACTCCCCACAAGAAAAATCACTCTTTGTGGAATAGGCATGAAAGCCTGTTCTTGATCATGGTGCAACATCTGAGATTTACCCAACGTTTTTAGTCAAAGCTAACTTTTGGGAGAATGCCTTTTTTGGCAGGCTCGAAAAGATTGGAGGAGCGAGGCTCAATCACTTCGCCGTCCATCGGGTGTGACAATCCAGTGTGAGATGCGGTTGGATTTCGGTTATTAGCAAGAAGATAGATGGCAAGAGCCTGTACAAACTTGAGTCAACATTATAGATGTCTGCACTGCACAAATTTAGTAATTAATCTTCACCCTGGTCAGCTCAAAAATTTTGTGCGAATCAATTCCGATGAATTCAGGTCAAAACTACTTATGGTTTTTAACGGTTCGACGATCGATAAATCGCAGTCCAGCAAACAACGCACTCGTTTAGGAGTTTTGGAGAATTATGGAGAGTACACAATCTACACTTGGAGAGTTTAAACAATCATTAACCAAATAAATGTATTGTAGGCTACAGAATTTTATGTTTTTTTCAGAAAGGTCGATCGCACCGATCGCACACAACCGCAGGATTTCAGTTTAACAGGGCATGGGGCATGGGGCATGGGGCATGGGGCATGGGGCATGGGGCATACCTCATCACGCGATCGAACCGCTATATGATAAATAAAGTCTTGCAACTCTTCTCAAAGTTGGTGCGACAATTTGCCTGAGAAATCTTTAGGAGATTTGGGAACTTATTAAACTGTTATAGCCGCAGTTTATTGAGCATAAATGAATAAGTTGGTAATTTTTAGTTAACTCGTTGGTAATCCGAAGACTTCAGAGCATGAGCCAAAAAGCGTTCTGTGTAGTACAAAGCTAATTGATTGCTCGGCCCATTAAAAACTGCATCAAAAGCGTGTTCAGCCCAAGGAATTTCGAGCAAAATAGCCCGTGAAGCGAAGCTATCCCGTAGGGAATCGCCCGTGGCTCGCAATCGTTCGTAGAGCGATCGACCAAACTTGGGCTGAACGATATGGTCGCGACCTGCATAAACCAGTAGAGAAGGGGGAAGATTCGGTTTAATATAATTGATGGGAGAAGCCCGACGGTAAAGCTCATTGAGTTCGTCTGGCGTTCCTCCCAGAAAGGCACGCAAGACGGCTCGAACATTTATGGCATCAGGAAAAGGTGGGTCATTGTATCCGCGGATCAGGTCATTTGGCCCGTAATAGTTGACCACTGCTCGAACAGGAAGTATACTAGAATCATAAGCAGTTAGCATTGCTAAATGGGCACCTGCCGACCTTCCCATAATAGCAATTCGATCGAGATCGATTTCCCAATCAGCAGCATGAGTTTTGATATAAGAAAGAGCGGCTTGTACGTCCTCAAGCTGAGCAGGAAATCGATACTTGGGAGCGTGGCGATAATCAATTGCAACCACACAATAGCCTTGGCCTGCCATATAGCGGCTGAATTCTTCATTGGCATCGGGATTGCCTCTCTGCCAAGCTCCCCCGTAGAGTGTGATAATCGCCGGATATTTGCCAATTTGCATCGGCCGATAAAGGTTTAGTTGCAGTGAAACTCCGTCAGGGTTGGCAAATTCAATAGCCCGATCGATCCTAACCTCTCTGAGGGGAATTCCTCGGAACGCATCTGCGAGGATAAACGGTTGAGGGCGTAGCTGCGCGCGATCGGCTTGAGGAAGGGCTGCTAAATAGTTTTCCCCTAAAACTGCTTGCATTTGGGTAGCTACCGCTGCATTGGCTGCTGGGAACTGAATCAGGGGTAGCAGGCCAAGGATTAGGGCGAACAGGTTACAAAGTGACAAAATAATGTAGACTTTGCCTTGATGCCGTCTGAGCAGGTTCAGCAGAAGGGCGATCGTATTGATACCGACCAACCAAGGACTGATTTCTGGTGCTCCCACCGCCAAAGGGTACAGGAACATCGTGGGTGCTGGTACGATGACCCAGAGACTGAGAAATAGGGCGATCGCACTCAGGAACCAAGAAATAAATGGCGAGATTAAGAATGCTGCCAATAAGGGTAACTTTTTGCGGTTCTTCTTGTGGATCATCGGATTTTCGCAGCCTAATTTTTAATTAGTTTAAATTAATCTGGTGGTTTTTATTGGTGAGGCGATCGCCTCTGGTATTTTACCCAACCAGCAGCTTCATTGACTCCGACATCCTGCGTCGGTTGAAAATGCTTTGCATCGTTCTATTTTCATTTTTGGGGTTGTTCGCTGTTTCTGGAAATCTTAAGTTGAGGTTGTCCCGCTAAACTAGCTGTATGGGTTTTTACTCATCAAAAGTCTGGCTATTATTCCGATTTTGGTAGTTAGACAGGACTTAGGCACGGGTGTCTATAAACCGGTTTTTTTACGAGTCTACTTCGTTGCACTAGGCGATTGCCAATAAAAAAACCCGGTTTCTTTACTGACTCGTTAAGTCTCGAAGTTTATCTCGAAAATAACAGAAGCTTGGTGACAAATTATTATCTACGTCCATGAGGGGAGGAATCTTGTTAGCCCAGTTTGTTTTCTCTAAACCAATTGCTTGCCCACCTTGTTTAGATAATTTTTGTTTGCCACCGGAAAACACCGCATCAGCTAACTTCTCCCAAGTCCCACAGATACTATCATTGGTGTAAGAATTTAGGACTACTTCTTTTGCTCTCGGATAAGCTGCCTTAACTGCTGCTAAATCGCCTAGATACCATGCTTCTCCTTCTTCAATTGCTATGCAAAATTGCGTCTTTGGCGGAGGATTACACTTATCTACAATATCTAGTAGTTCTCTGCGAAACGTACTGAGGCATCGGTCATCAAGGTCGCAAATTACAATGAGGACAGCAGGGTAATCAGGAGGATATTGAGAGAATGTTTGGCCGATGCCTTGAATAAGTCGCGGAAGCTGGTCGAGCAGAATTCGTTTATTGGCTTCAGAAGCAGATTTTAAACCTTTAGGAATATGCCCAACTCCTTTGTAAGGATGGATCTTAAATGTGTGTTGTTCGGTGCTAATAATCTTTGGTATAAGAATTTCAAGAGCAGTTTTTCCAGAAATATCCTCGACAAGTATCTCAAAGTGCATTTATTCACCTTTTATCTAGATAATCGCTGTACCAAAGTCCGCCAAGGGGCAATCCTTCAGAAACAAGGTTATTAATGAGAGGGTCTTGGCTAGCTCGTCTGATTTGAGAAAAACCATCCTCGCCCTTTTCAAGTACCCAAACCTCTTCAGGGTTAAGAGCATCTACAAAATAGGGTTGATGTGTTGTAACAAATACTTGCGATCCACTTCTTCGAGCTGTAGCGTGTTCTCGAAATTCTCGGACTAGAGTTTCTAAAAGCTTATGGTAAAGTCCGTTTTCTGGTTCTTCAATGCACAAAAATGGCGGTGGTGAGGGGTCTTCTAAAAGAAGGAGATAGGCAAATACCTTCAGTGTTCCGTCTGACATTTGTTGAGCATAAAACGGTTCTTGAAAACCTCGATCGTTGAACTGCAGCAAAAGTCTACCGTCTGGACTTTTTGTGGTGCTAATCTTTTCCACACCTGGAATCTTACTAGATATTTTTTGCAGAATTGATTGGAATTTCTTAGGATGCTCTCTCTCCATAAATTGAACTACATTTCCTAGATTATCTCCATGAATATTCAAATGTTTTTGTGGCCCAGCCAGAGGTAAGCTACGGGCAGCGTCTGGTGTGAAATAGCTGAGATACCATCCTTCGATAAATCTACGAAAGGCGGAAATTCTTGGGTGTTGTTTGAGCGCTCCCAAAGTAGCAATTCCCAATTTTCGCTTGTCGTCTAGTTCAACGATTTCCGTTTCATTACTTTCTTCTAATATCCCACCTGTTTGAATTTTTTTTATTAAATTAGTTACATCAAATTTCCCTCCATCTTCATCAAAGCCTTCTGCTTCACCTTTCCATGCTAAACCCTTACCTTCATTTAAAATTAAAAAAGAACAAGGTTGTCCTTTGAGTTGGTTTTCTCTCCGTTGTCTAAGTCTTTCTTTTTTTACATATGGTCTTTGAGAAGAGTCAAGGTCTATTGCCAAGTCATAGGTGATTGGTCGAGCGTTACGATCCTCTTTATAGTAAATCTGAAACTCAACACTTCCCTTTTGTCCTTGCGAGCGAATTCTCTCGAAACCTCCCCGCCCACGGGAATCACAGGCTTCTTCGACTCCCCCTTTTAAGCAGTCTGCAAGAAAGCCAAAAGTGTCGAAAAGCGTGCTTTTCCCAACACCATTTTTACCGATAACGGCTGTCATTGGCGTTAGCGGGTTGGCATTTTGCGTATTCCACAGCTTGCCCATAGTAATATCACGCAGCGAGCGGTAATTTATTACCCTAAATCCTTCTATTTTTACCACTTAAGTTCCTCTGCTCCATTAGGAATGTTATAAGTTACTCTAACCATATAACAATTCAGTAACTCTAACATTATACTTGATTTTACTTATTGGCTAGCATCTGCCCAAGCGCATTGAGGCACGTTCCAACTGGCCAGCACTAGCAAAACACTGCAAACTAGCTGCCTGAATCGATATCCGCTTGTCTGTTTTTGTTTCGTCATGTACGTTATGGAAGATTTTGTAAAAATCAGCGTAACATTTCTCTAACCCTACCCATTTAAAAACGATGCCAGCACTACTAATTTCTCCCAAACTCCTTAGTTTTTTTCTAGGTATTTTAGAGTATAGCGATCGCTAACTAGGTAGGTGCAAATAAACTTTACAATGTCACAGAATGTAAAGCTATCATAACAAGAGCGATTGCTTCGTTAAGCTACAAACGTTCTCAGTGCTTGCTTTACAGATTTTTGAAATTTATGGAAACCTCAAATCGGAACGCAATTAAATTGTAGACCAAGTGTATTTATCAGGTAAAATCGAGTCTAATCCTTTAATTTCTGAGGCATAGTCTCATGCCCATTCCCAAACTCAGTGAAACAACGATCGAGCATCACACCTCTGCCCAATCCCTCAAGCGGGGTGAAGCTTACTATTTAGCTGGCAATGTTACTAGCGCAGTGCGGCGTGGCAATATGGTGCAAGCAGTAGTGGAGGGTTCCGAAGTAGAACCCTACCGTGTTACCCTGCCCTTTGATGATGCCGGATTAGCCTCTACATTATTCTGCACTTGTGCTTACGATAACGCTGGGTGGTGTAAACACATTGTGGCGACGTTGTTATTGTGTCTGCGGCAACCAGAAATAATTGAGCAGCGCCCGACACTGGAACAATTGCTCGATCGCCTTAACGATGTACAAACCCAGCAATTAATACAGCATTTAGTAAAACAAGAACCATCACTCATTGATGCGATCGAACAATACATTAACTTAAGTGCTATTCCTGCACCTTCAAACCAACCTACCAAAGCACCGCGCCACACCTCCATCGATCCTGCTCCTTTTCGATATCAAGTACGACGAATTTTGCGAGAGGCTGTGAGGTATTTGGAGGATGGATGGGAGGAAGATCCGATTACAGAAGAACTTTTAGATGTAATTCAGCGAGCCCAGGAATTCAGCGCACAGGGGGATGGCAACAATGCCTTAGTAATTTTAGAAGCCATCACCACAGCCTGCGTTGAAGATTGGAATGATGTAGAAGAGTTTGGGGCTGAAAATTATGAGATAGCTAACGCTTTGAATGAAGCTTGGACAGAAGCCATTTTGACGGCTCAACTAACTGCTGAAGAAGAGATCGATCTCCAGGTGATGTTAGAAGCTTGGCAAGATGAATGGGATTGTGATTTCAGTATGAGCTTGGAAGCTTTACGCCAAGGTTGGGACGACCCCCTACTCCAAAAGGTACTTGAAGGAAACATTACTGGGCAAGGAGTTTGGACTGGTGACGCACCAGACTGTGCTCACGACTTAACATTGATTCGCTTGCAAATCCTCGATCGCCAGGAACGCGATCGAGAATACTTATACTTAGCCCAAGCAGAAGGTTGTACTCAACAATACTTGACGATGTTAACTCGTTTGGGGAGAGTAGAAGAAGCAGTGGAAGCTGCTGCTACCCAGATGCAATCAGCAGAAGATGCTTTTGCTCTCGTTCAAACTTTAAAACAACAGGGAGCCTTAGAACAAGCTCTGAAAATTTGCCAAGCTGGGTTAAATTTGTCAGGTCGTTGCCATTACCAACTGGCAACATCGATGAGTGAGTTGGCTGTTGAGTTGGGCGAAGACGAACTTGCGTTAAATGCTAGAATCGAGATATTTAAAATCAAACCGTCTTTTAGAGATTATAGTTTAGTGAAGGAGTTAGCAAGAGATAGTTGGTCAACTTTGAAACCAGATTTGTTAGCAACTCTGAAAAGTAAGGAAAGTTGGAATTTTTCTGACGCGAAGGTTGATATCTTTCTGGATGAGGGAATGATTGAAGATGCGATCGCCCTTGCTAATGGCTTGAGTTATTACGACTCAGCACTTATTCACCGAGTAATGGGGGCTGCTATCAGCCACAGCCCCGATTGGGTAATCACCAATGCTTGTCGGCGTGCTGCATCGATTATGGATCAGGGGAAATCAAGCGAGTACAATCTGGCGATTAAGTGGTTGGAGAAAGCCCGCGCTGCCTATTTACACACTGGGCAAAATCTTCAGTGGTCTACTTATCGTTCTCAACTGATGCAAGTACACAGTCGGAAGCGGAAGTTGATGGAAATGCTCAAAAGTCCCGATTTAGATTGAGCCTTAAGTTTACCGTAAACCCAAGTGAAAGCGACTCAACCCCGGATCGAATAAACCTTACTTAATTTTTGCTTTCACGGCCCTAGACTCCACTGTGAATCCTGGAATATCTTGCAATTCTGTTTCGCTCAAACTGTACTGTTCACAAACCAAACTCAAACGAGTTCCGGTACTTTTAACAGCGTTGACAGAGTGAGTCAAATCTCCTTGAAAATAGATCAGCGAGTTGGCTTGGGGCTTAATCTGCCCGACTTGCTGTTTGTTGCGCCGCAGTATCAACTCTCCCCCTTGCAAGTTCGGCGGTACTTGTACGTATAAAACGCTGACGGCTGCGGGAGGTTCAACTGTTTTGCAGTACGATCGCAAAGATCGATCGATATGCGGATCGACGCGGGAACCTTCACCCAGCAACAAAGGGTTGAGGTAAAAAGCATTGCATTCAGGCTGTAATGCTTGGTCTAGATAGGGTTTAAACAAGGGGAAGCGCCGTTCTACTTCGGCGATTTCCGAACGTTGAAACACCACGGAAAACCCTTTTGTGCCAATGAAATCGCGATTGAGGTTGTTGATTGCTAGATAAGGGGAGGCTAGAATTGCTCCTCGCAAGTCGTTGAGGTAGTCGATCGAGAAAGCGTTAGGATGTTGGCTATAGTATTTCAAGGCACTCAAAAATCATCAAAGTTTAAGGAAACAGCAGATAGAAATGCAGCAATCGCTCAGACTTGGGATTGCTTCGTTTCTCGCGGAGGACATAATAATCTTGATTTCAGTCCGCGTACTTAAGTCAAAGGTTTTTCTTAACTGCGGGCGATCGCCCGGAAGTGTCGCAACCGACGAGAAACGGCAAAATATCAGTATACAGGCGATCGTCGTTGTGATTCGATTATATTTGCCATTTGCTTATACATGATGCCGCTGGGCAGCCCATCGCCCATTTATTTTAACTTGTGGAATTGCAGAGGCGATCGCGGAAATTGCGATCGCATTCGGCCTCTGTTTTCTCACCGATTTATTGAGTTTGCTAGCTGGAAAACAGATGCGTATTGGGGCTTTGTCGCAAACATCTTGCTAAAACCAGCAATCCGTGCATTAGGTCAAAATGCTGGGAGGGCGATCGACAAAATTTCAGTGGCGATAGAACATTAATAAAGTTTACAAATAGAGGGGGGTCTAAAAAATACCAGCAGTCGCAACAGTTACTAAGTAATTATTTTAGATTAAATTAATATTTCACAGAGCGGAAAAAAGCAAAGCTGCCAGCTATAATTAAAGAGTGAGTGAAAAAAATAACTTTCTGAAACGATATGCCAACAACATTGTACGAAAAAATGGGTGGAGAACCAGCCATTAAAGAGATGGTAGATGATTTTTACCGCGATGTTTTGGCTGACGAGATAGTGAGCCACTTCTTCGATCATACAGATATGGAAAAGCAGCGCCACCATCAAACTGCTTTTATCTCTTATGCCCTCGGCGGCTCCGAGCAATACTCAGGCCGTTCAATGGAGAAAGCACACGCAGGTTTGAATTTACAGCCTGAACACTTTGATGCAATTGTGAAGCATTTGACCGATGCAATCGTTACCCACGGCGCATCCCAAGAGGATCTCGAAGCAGCGCTAGCTAAGGTAGCGACTTTGAAAGAAGCTGTTTTGTACAAGTAAAATCGAGTGAAGGCAAGAGGGTTTTTCCAGCCACTAGAATAGTGAAGAAAGTGGAGATTTCGTAAGGGTGAAGCGAAAGATCCACTTTGTTTTTTGCCGGATATAATGAACCCCGAAGAGGCGAAGGAAGTAGCCTGTAGGGTGCGTCATTCGATTTTAGATTTTAGATTTTAGATTTTAGAGGCGACCCCACGGATAAATTCGGGGGCTTGAGGATTTTAGATTTTAGATTTTGGATTGATTCCACGGATAAATCACGTGGCGGGTACCACCTTTGAAATTATTGGTCAGTTCGCTCACTTATTAGGCAAGAAAAACGCTGCGGCCCGTGGCACCCTACAATACTATTTTAAATGCGTAACAGCTTAAGTAGATTTAGTAAAGTAAAGTAATTGTTCGGCCATCCATGAGAGCGACGCTGATTGTTTCTTCGGTGAAGTACAGGTTTTTAACTCTATCGCCGGCAACCTCATGCCACCGCATATCCGGTATGAGGGCGGGCGTTGGGCGGTTGAAACCCCAAGACAATCTGATCTTTCCCAATCCCGGCTTCGACTAGCTCATTTGTAATCCCATCCTCAATGCCATCGCGTTGAATCCAAATTTTGTCATCAATAATTTGGACGTGAGTTATACATCCATGCACTCGCCGTTTTTGCTGCCAACCCACATCAAACAGCATAAAGTGATTGCGATCGCGATCGACAATTAAGTGCTGGTCGATTTCTCCAAAAGAATAGGGAATTTCTGCATACTTTCGTAAAATCGTCTCGATCGTTTGCCGATAAAACTCTAAGTTATCCATCTTCTAACCTCCGCTGTGTTCGCATCAAAAATTAGCAATTTTAAGTGATTGATTTCAACCATTAATTGTGGCAGCTCCTCTGAAAAAAAATCTAAAAACACGCTTTCTGGAATGGCTAAGTACAACAAACGCGCCGAATTCTGCCGCTCCAAAACTTGTGAATACATGATGTATTGACCTAGCGCCTGCTCCAAATCATGTACGGGTGATGGGCCGATAAAGCTTTTCACCTCCACTGCAATCTGCTGACCTTCTTTCTCTGCTGCCAATAACTTCTGTGCACCCAAATCTATATAAGCCGAGCGTCCTCCTATCTTCAAGGTTAAGGGATCGTTAGTAATCGTCCAACCATCATTTTCTAGAGCCGTTCTCACCGTATTGTGGTAAATGTCTTTAGCCATCTTCAGAGTACCTCATCCAACTTAATGTCGGCTCCTTGTCGCCCATTATACCCTGGCTACGGGTGGGGAATACTCAGTTTGGCTATAGTTCAGCCTTTTGCCAGATGACAACCCTTAACTGCTCATAGCAAAATCGATAATATTTCGAGTCAGAGTGTATGCCGCAATACTTCGGAAAACTCCAAACAACCGAACAGCCTTGGTCAACCATCGGCTCAGTACAATCGATCGATAAAACCGATTCCCTACGGGATAGCTGCGCTTCACGCACAATTCACTTCAACTGTACCAATTCCTCCCTAAACATCAGCATCCTCGCGCCGAATTTAATCAGAGTGCGAATGTCCCCGACAGGTGAATTCAAAAGCCGATCGCACTCAATAACTCTCGCTGACGAAGAGTGGGAAATTACACCATTTGAAGTGCGAGAAACTGACGAAAAAATAGAAATTGAAACAGCACAAATAACGATTTCAGTCAAGCGCGATCGCACTGCCATCGAATGCTTTGACAAATCGGGAAAACCCTTTGCTAGCGACTGCGATCCCAGTATGGGATGGCGCACAGGCGCAACCGCAGGCTGGAAACGCATCGAAGCAGACGAACACTTCTACGGTTTCGGCGAACGCACCGGCTTTCTCGACAAACTCTCCGAAGTCAAGACAAACTGGACAATAGACGCGCTTGACTACAACTCCCTCAGCGATGAAATGTACCAGGCGATCCCATTTTACATCGCCCTGAATCCCGATCGCGCTTACGGCATTTTCTTCAACACTACATTTTGGAGTCAATTCGATATCGGCGCCCAACAACCGGGAGTTTTGCGGATGGAAACCAGAGGCCCGGAACTCGATTACTACATCATTTACGGCCCGGAACCCGCCCAAATTCTCGCCACCTACACGCAGTTAACAGGCCGGATGCCGCTTCCGCCAAAATGGGCGCTGGGATACCACCAATGCCGCTGGAGCTACGACTCCGAGGACGTTGTGCGGGAGTTGGCGAAGGAATTTCGCGATCGGGCGATTCCCTGCGATGTCATCCACCTCGACATCGACTATATGAACGGCTACCGTATTTTTACCTGGAGCCCGAAGCGTTTCCCCGATCCCGCGAAACTGATCGCAGAGTTGAAAGCAGCCGGTTTTAAGGTTGTCACCATTGTCGATCCCGGTGTCAAGTACGAACCGGAAGGAGATTATGAAGTATTCGATCAGGGTGTGGAAAACGACTATTTCGTCCGCACTGCAGAGGGTAGGCTATTCCACGGTTACGTTTGGCCCGAAAAAGCGGTGTTTCCCGACTTCCTGCGGCCAGAGGTGCGCCAGTGGTGGGGCGAATTGCACAAAAACCTTACAGATATGGGCGTTGCGGGAATTTGGAACGACATGAACGAACCTTCGATCGCAGAACGGCCTTTTGGTGACGGTCACGAACACATCTGGTTTCCGCTGGATGCACCGCAAGGCCCGGAATCCGAGGGCGCAACCCACGCGGAAACGCACAATTTGTATGGGTTGATGATGGCGAAAGCTTGTTCGGAAGGGTTGCAAAAAGTGCGATCGAACGAGCGATCTTTTGTGCTGACGCGATCGGGTTTTGCCGGCATTCAGCGTTACTCCTCGGTATGGATGGGTGACAATCAATCGCTGTGGGATCATTTAGAAATGTCGCTACCAATGCTTTGCAATATGGGGCTTTCCGGCGTGGCGTTTGTCGGTTGCGACATCGGCGGTTTTGCGGAGAATGCAACCGCCGAAATGTTCGCGCGGTGGATGCAGGTGGGAATGCTGTATCCCTTGATGCGCGGTCATTCGGCGATAAGTACGGCGCAGCACGAACCGTGGGTTTTTGGCGATCGCACTGAGAAGATTTGCCGCGAATACATGAATTTGCGCTATCAGTTGTTGCCTTACATTTACACGTTGTTTTGGGAAGCTGCAACGACGGGAACACCGATTTTGCGACCGCTACTGTATCACTTTCCGCGCGATCGGGCAACTTATCACCTTTACGATCAAGTATTACTCGGCCCGTCGCTGATGGCTGCACCTGTTTACCGGCCGGGAGTTGAACATCGCGCTGTGTATTTGCCGGAGGGGACTTGGTACGATTGGTGGACGGGCGAATGCTATCAGGGCCCGACGCACATTTTGGCTTATGCACCTTTGGAGAGAATGCCGCTTTACGTGCGGGGTGGAGGCATAATTGCGATCGCACCTGTGAGGCAATTTGTCAGCGAAGAACCGCTTGAGTCATTAAAAATGCGAATTTGGCCCGGAAGCGGTGAATGGACGCTTTATGAGGACGACGGACACAGTTTTGAACATGAAAAAGGTGTCTGGGCAACGACTAATTACAAGGTGTATTTGGAAGAGGAAAAAATCATCGTTGAAATTGCCGCGCGCGAGGGTCAATTTTTGATATCAGAACGCGAAGTTATTGTGGAAGTTGTTGGCGTTGGCGAACAGCGATTTACCGATGATGGTACGGTGCGGCGTTTGACATTTGGATAACTTTGGCATAAAGCGGTTTATGCTATGGTGGGATTGATTCAGGGCGATCGCTCGATCTGGCAGAGTTTGAGATGGAAAGGGCGATCGTATCCCTCGATCGAGCGATCGCCTGTGATTCCATTGTGGCTAGATAAAATTCATTTCAAGAATAGCCAAGATATTAGCAGACTAGAGCAATCCCAAAAAACATCTAACAAATTGGGCAAAGGTGTGGCATAAATTGTAAGGTAAAGGTTTTGAGGGTATAAGGAAATCATGGCGAGGCAAAAGAAACCTGACCAAAGAGCGATCGGGCAATACAACCACGAAAACCAACAAAGGGTAAATAACCCACCCGTCGGACTGGTTACGCCAGACACCGATCCAGATGGGGATAGCAAACAATATGCCTACGATCCTCACCTTGACCCTCAGTTAGTTTGGGCTGGCAAAGCAGAACATACTAGCTTTGAAGTCCCTACAGTATCATTGCACGTTCACGAACGCATTGATCCGCGCAGCATCATTGAAGCAGTGCGGAAGCAAAATCAAAGTCAGGGTGTACAGTTATCTCTATTTGAAACACCCGAAGAAAATCCTCCGATTCGACAGGCGATCGAATTTTACAAGCACAAGCATAATTGGAGTAACCGCTTAGTTGCTGGAGACTCGCTTTTAGTGATGAATTCCTTATTAGAAAAAGAGGGAATGGCGGGACAAGTGCAGATGATTTATTTCGATCCGCCCTATGGGATTAAATATGGTTCAAATTTTCAGCCGTTTGTGAATAAGCGGGATGTGAAAGATGGGAAAGATGAGGATTTGACTCAAGAACCGGAAACGATTAAGGCATTTCGGGATACTTGGGAATTGGGGATTCATTCTTATTTGACTTATTTAAGAGATAGATTGTTGTTAGCGAGAGAGTTGTTGTCTGAAATAGGAAGTATTTTTGTGCAGATTTCTGATGAGAATCTGCATCATATTAGGGAATTGATGGACGAGGTTTTTGGTGGGGATAATTTTGTTTGTGTTATTTCTTATAGAAGCTCTGGCACTTTAACATCTTCGGGATTATCAGTAGTTACATCTTATCTAATTTGGTATGCAAAAGATAAATCCAAATACAAATATAGAGATATATTTACTCAGCGAGAATTGGGAGGGGACTCTAGATATTCAAATATTGAATTTTCTGATGGAACAAGAAGACCTTTAACGGCTGAAGAAAAAGCCAATTTAAATATTATATCCAAAGATAGTAGAATTTTTTGTGACGATAATCTAGTATCCAGTGGTTATACGCAATCTTGCATATTTGATTTTGAATACGAGGGCAAAAACTATCGAACATCTTCAGGTAGGAGTTGGAAAACCACAAAAAATGGCATGAAAAATTTAGCTAAAGCAAACCGTTTATTTGATAGAGGTAAGACACTAAGATATATTATTTATTATAATGATTTTCCTGTAAGTAAAGTCTCTAATTTATGGACAAATACAACAGGTGAATATGACAAATTGTATGTAGTTCAGACTTCAACATTAGTCATCCAACGCTGTCTTTTAATGACTACCGATCCAGGTGATTTAGTCCTTGATATCACCTGCGGTAGCGGCACAACTGCCTACGTAGCCGAACAATGGGGACGCAGATGGATCACCTGCGATACCTCGCGAGTAGCAGTAACCCTAGCCAAACAACGCTTAATGACCGCCACCTTTGACTATTATCAACTTGCAAATTCCCAGGAAGGCGTAGGCAGTGGTTTCAAATACAAAACCGTCCCTCACATCACCCTCAAATCTATTGCCAATAACCCAGACATTCGGGAAGGCATGAACCGCATACAAATCGAACAAGCTATTAATAAATATGCCGACCAAGAAACCCTCTACGACCAACCCTTGATAGATAAATCCAGAGTTAGAGTTACTGGCCCATTTACAGTCGAGGCAGTCCCCGCCCCCATAGTCAAACCAATTGATGATGTTATCAATCCACCCGTTGCTGACCAATCAATTACCCGTTCTGGCGAAACTCTGCGGCAATCAGAATGGCGTGATGAAATGCTAAAAACAGGAATTCGCGGTAAAAACGGGCAATACATCCTGTTTTCGCGAGTCGAAGCTTTACCCGGTACTCGCTGGCTTCATGCCGATGCCGAAACTAAACCTAACGATTTGGGATCAAATACCGTCAAAGAATCTGGCGGCACTTATGATAAACCGATGCGAGTTGTGATTTCTTTCGGGCCAGAACACGCACCCCTAGAACAACGCCAAGTCACTCAAGCTATTGAAGAAGCACAAACTTTAGTACCCAAACCTAAATTAATTATCTTTGCCGCCTTCCAATTTGACCCTGAAGCGGCCAAAGACATCGACGAAACCAACTGGCCCGGTGTCACGCTTCTGAAAGCACAAATGAACATGGATATGCAGACAGAAGACCTTAAGAAAAAACGCGCTAGTAACGATAGCTTCTGGCTGATGGGTCAACCAGATGTCGCCCTCCGCCGCATTGATCAAGGCGAAAATAAAGATAAGTGGGAAGTAGAAGTTTTTGGCTTCGATTACTACAACACCAAAACGGGAAATATCGAATCTGGCAGCGTTGAAAAAATTGCCGTATGGATGTTAGATACCGATTATGATGGCAGAAGCGTTTTCCCGCGTCAGGTTTTCTTCCCAATGGCAGGAGAAAAAGATGCTTGGTCGCGTCTAGCCCGCAATCTGAAAGCCGAAATTGACGAGGATTTAATTGAGTCCTATCAAGGGACAGTATCATTGCCCTTTGAAATCGGCGAGTATCAGCGTGTTGCTGTCAAGATTGTGGACGATAGAGGAATTGAGAGTTTGAAGATTATTCGGTTAACGGCATGATTTTCATTATTTATCACAATTAATTCAAACCTTAAGCAACAAATGGAGGAATAAACCATGCTAATAGAAGAATATTTTGAGTTTTTAGCACCTGACGACATTCGAGTAAAAGGGACAAGAGTGGGAATAGAAAGCATCCTCTATGAATATATTTATCAACAACGTTCACCAGAGGAAATTTTAAAACATTTTTACACTTTGACCCTCGATCAAATTTATGCGACCATCCTGTATTATTTAAACAATAAAGCACTCTTAGATAAATATATCGAAGACTGGCTAGAATGGTCACACCAACAAAGAAAAGCCCAAGAATTAAACCCTCATCCAGCTTCGATTAGACTGCAAAAAATTAAGGAAGAAAGAAGTCAAAAAAATGCCGCTCAAGTATCTAATGGATGAAAATGTTGACCCGGTTTATCCTAATCAAATTCGGAGTAAACAAGTAGAATTAATTATTCGGGTCATTGGCGAACCTTTTATACCAGCCAAAGGAACTAAAGACCCAGAGATTTTAGAATGGTGTGAAAAATATGACTTTATCCTAGTCACGAATAACCGTAAATCTATGCCTGTTCACTTAAACGATCATTTGCAAGCCAATCGTCATATTCCTGGAATATTTATTTTAAATGCTAATTTAAGCGTTGGGCAAAACATAGAGGAATTAATTTTGATTGCTGAATGTTCTTTTCTCAATGAATATCAAGATCAAATTATTCATCTACCTATCACTAAAGAGGTTTCCTGATGACTCAAGCTATACCCAAGTTAATAACTTTTGATGACTTCCTGGAATGGAAGCCAGAAAAAGGACACCATGAACTACATAACGGAGTTATTGTTGAAATGCCCAATCCAACTGGTAAACACTCAGCGATTGCCGGTTTTCAGTCGCTCGAATTGGGCTTTGAAATCAGGCGATTGCAACTTCCTTACTTTATTCCCAAGGAATGTACAATTAAATTTAGCGATAACTCTGGCTACGATCCCGATGTAATTGTATTAGATAAACAAGCCGTAGCAGCCAATGAGTCTCGATGGGAAAGAGAATCAGTTATTACTCAGGGAAATTCCGTAAAATTAGTGGTTGAAGTGGTCAGCACAAATTGGCGTGATGATTATGCCCACAAAATGATTGATTATGAAGCATTAGGCATTCCTGAATATTGGATTGTAGATTATTTGGGTTTAGGTGGTAGCCGTTATATTGGTTCTCCGAAACAGCCTACTTTATCGGTATATCAGTTAGTAGATGGTGAGTATCAAATTAAGCTGTTTCGGGGAGATAAAAGGGTTGAATCAGCGGTATTCCCAGAGTTGAATGTGACCGCAGAGCAAATTTTTAATTGTGGGTAATTATTCAGACGACAAATCTTATTATACTAAAAAGTGTTTTAATATAATAAGATTCCGATCCAGCCGTCTTATTTCACTGGAATAACATAAGATAACAAGACCTCAACCTTTGTCCCTCCGTCACCCAATTATGCGATCTGGTCGATACGTCCAACAAATTGAAGGATATAGCGCCTTCATTCCAGCGCCCCTCCCTCCCGAACCGCCCATTAAAATGGACGCAGAGCTTCATCGCTTGCTCTCCAATGCCGATCGAGCTTTAGGAAGACTAGACGGTGCTACCTCTATTTTGCCCAACCCTGACCTGTTCGTAGCGATGTACGTCCGTCAGGAAGCCGTTCTTAGTTCGCAAATTGAAGGAACGCAAAGCACCCTAGAGGACGTACTTCAATATGAAATTGATGTCAAAGGTCAAGAACGCTTTAAAGATGTGCAGGAGGTTGTTAACTACGTTAACGCCATGAACTACGGTTTAAAGCGGCTTCAAGAATTTCCACTTTGTCTGCGCTTGCTGCGAGAAATTCATGCAGAATTGATCAAAGATGTGCGAGGGAGCGATCGCACACCGGGAGAATTTCGGAAAAGTCAAAATTGGATTGGCCCTCAAGGTTGTAACCTGGGTACTGCGGCCTATGTACCTCCAACAGTTGCAGAAATGCACCAATCTCTCGACAACCTAGAGAGATTTTTGCACGATAACAATTCTTTACCTGTACTGATTCATTGCGGATTAGCTCACGCTCAATTTGAAACAATACACCCATTTTTAGATGGAAATGGACGGATTGGACGATTGCTAATTACTTTTCTGCTTTGTCAGCAAGGAATCCTGCAAAAGCCTTTACTATACCTCAGTCATTATCTAAAATTTCACAGAATAGAATATTACGATCGCCTGATGGCAATTCGCACTCATGGTGATTGGGAAGGATGGTTAAAGTTTTTTCTTCAAGGTATTTTTGAAGTCAGTCAGTCAGCAACAACAACAGCCCGTTCTATTCTGGAAATGCGCGAAAAACACCGCGAAATTATTGGGCAGCAAATTTCCAGTAGCAGTTATGGGTTGCGCTTGCTAGAATTACTTTTCCAGCACCCGATCGTGAATATTCGTTTGGTCGAAAATGAACTGCAATGTAGTTACGCAACTGCTAGTAAAATAGTCGATAAATTTGTAGAAGTTACTTTGCTTCAAGAAGTCACCGGTTGGCAACGCAACAGACTTTATCGTTACGAACCCTATCTCAATCTTTTTGAAAGTAGTTACACATTAATCAATCCAGAAAAATCTGATTCTATACCCTCAACTCAAAGTTAATATTTTTTTTAAGACAGCAAATCTTATGTCATCAAAAACTAACATCGATCAACTTATTATCAATTCTCCCTACAAAGAACCCAAACAATATTGGCACTACGATCGCACTTCTCGCCTGTTTAATCTTGCAGAAGGAAGAAGACCCGCAGGCTATATTATCGCTTCCGAAAGCTCCAAAACCTTCGACGATCCAGGCAAATTTGTCGAAATTCCTCTAGTTAACCAAATCCGCCCCCGCGTCAAAGCTTGGTGCAATGAGGGACACCCCGGCGTTACAGGCGTTACCAAACGTCTGCTAGAACACTGGCACAACTCCGAAGAACGGGACTTTCCCTTCTTTTTCTGTCAGTTAGAAGCCATAGAAACCCTAATCTGGCTAACAGAATCCCCCCCGTCTGAAAAAGTTGGTATCGACATCCCTTCCGATGGGGGAAACTTCAAACGCCTGTGTTCCAAAATGGCAACAGGTTCCGGCAAAACAATCGTCATGGCGATGTTAATTGCATGGCAAATTCTGAATAAAGTTACCTATCCCCAAGACTCCCGCTTTTCCAAAGCTATTTTTGTCATAGCCCCCGGACTTACAGTTAAGAATCGCCTGCAAGTTCTGCTTCCCTCTGCTGAAAATAGCTACTACGAAATTTTCAATATTGTTCCTCTGGGCTTATTAGATCAACTTCGTCAAGGCAAAGTTTTAATCCGTAACTGGCACACCCTCAATTGGGAAACTGAGGAACAAATTAAAAAGAAAAAAGGAGTTGATAAACGTGGTGCAAAAAGTAATGAAGCCTACGCAAGAGAGGTTTTAGGAGAACTTGGCAACTCCAGCAACATAGTTGTCATCAACGACGAAGCACACCACGCATGGCGCATTCCTGCTGAATCCAAAGTTAAAGGTGTCAGCAAAGAAGACTTAGATGAGGCAACTAAGTGGGTTGGTGGGTGCGATCGCATCCACCAAGCTAGAAAAATCCTCACCTGCTTTGACTTCTCCGCCACACCCTTCGCCCCGTCTGGTAAAAAAAGCTCAGAAGAAGCTCTCTTTGGCTGGATTGTCAGTGATTTTGGCTTAAATGATGCGATCGAATCTGGCTTAGTCAAGACTCCCCGCGTTGTGATTCGCGACGATGCAAGACTCAACGTGCAAGATTTCAAATCCCGTCTTTACCATCTTTATCGAGATCCAGAAGTTTACGATGATGTAAATCGTAAAGCCAAGCCCAATGAATCGCTTCCTGATTTGCTCAACAACGGCTACCTCTTACTCGGAAAAGATTGGCTGGAAACTGCGAAAGCATGGAAAGAATCTGGCCATAAAGTTCCACCAGCAATGATTTCGATCGCCAACCGTACCGAAACTGCTGCCCGAATCAAATATGCCTTTGACCATAACAAAATTCAAGTCGAAGAACTCTGCATTCCAGAATACACCTTACACATAGATTCTAACGTTCTGAAAATGGCAGAATCCCAAGAGGAAAGCACTGAGATACAAGACACAAACCCTGAGACTGCCGAAGATGATAACTCTGATGATGAGCCTATTCGCAAACTTTCTAAGAAAGAACAGGCAGAACTTTTACGGCAAATGGTGGATACGGTTGGTCAAGTTGGGAAGCCTGGAGAACAGATTCAAAATGTCATCTCAGTTGGGATGCTGTCTGAAGGCTGGGACGCTAAAACTGTAACGCATATTATGGGGATTCGCGCATTCACCAGCCAACTTCTCTGCGAACAAGTTGTAGGTAGAGGTTTACGGAGAACTACTTACGACATCAACCCAGAAACAAAGCTACTTGAAGCCGAATATGTTAATATTTTTGGTGTTCCTTTTACCTTTCTTCCCCACGAATCCGATGAAGGAACTCCGCCTCCGCCCCCGACTCCTAAAACAGAAATTAAACCCGATCCAGAAAAGCAGCAGTTTGAAATCAGCTTTCCAAATATCGTTCGCATTGATTACATTTATAAACCAGAACTCAAACTCGATTTGAGTCAGGTTGAGCCTTTGAAGTTAAATGCCTCTGACAATATTACCCTAGCAGACCTCGCTCCGAGTGTCGATGGCAAACCCGATGTCACGAAAATAAAGGCGATCGATCTAGAAGATTTAGGTCGCAAACAGCGGATGCAAAAAATCACTTTTGAGGTTGCTAGAGATATTTTCGATCAGATGAAACCCGGCTGGAAAGGTAATAGAGAATACTTACTAGCAAAACTGATTCAATTAGTCGAAAAATTCATCCAATCAGATTTTATCCAAATTACTCCGCCATTGTTCAATCGAGACCAAATCCGACGACGTATCCTGATCACTCTTAATCTGAGAAAAGTCGTTGAACACATCTGGAACGCTATTTATTTAGAAAATACAGAAAGAATTGAACCAGTTTTCGATCCAGTTCATCCAATCCGATCTACAGGTGATATGCGTTCCTGGTACACAGGTAAACCTTGCGAGTACACTTGTAAATCTCACATCAACTGCTGCGTCTTTGACAGTACATGGGAAGCCAGCGAAGCCTACGAACTCGATCGAGAAAGAAACGCTCATATTGTAGATGCTTGGGTGAAAAACGATCACCTTGGATTTGAGATTCTCTATATTTTTGGCGGAGTTGTTCGGAAATATCGCCCCGACTTTATAGTTCGTCTGAAAAATGGCAATTTTTTGATTCTAGAAACTAAAGGGCAACAAACTCGTCAAGATGAGGCTAAATGGGTATTTCTCGATCAGTGGATTAAAGCTGTTAACCAGCATGGTGGTTTTGGTTATTGGCAGTATGATGTATCCACAAATCCGGCTGATGTTGGATTAATCTTGGAAAAAGCTGCATTTCAGTTGAGATAAAGTTACTATAATATAGCATCCGGGGATGAGTAGACCCGACACCTACCCACAAACTATGCAACCGATCCAAATTACCACATTCCAAGCTTTGTGGCGCAGCTTGGGCCTGATAATCAAAGCCGCACCAATTGAACTCCGCCATTTAATAATACTCAACATCATCGCCGGTGCTGCCCCATCTGCCGTGCTTTTTTTAGATAAATTAATCATTGATGAAGTATCTCGGTTGCTGTCGCAAACCCAAACAGCACAGCCCTTTGCTTTGATGCTTTCCCGACCAATATTGCTGTGGAGTATTGCCGGAGTCTTAAGTCTTAGGTTAGTCGGCGATGCCCTAGACACAATGAGCTCTTTTGCAGCGACATCTTTGCGCGATCGCGTTCAAGGCTTTGTCGAAGGAAAAGTCCTGGAAAAAGTCGCCAATTTCGACGATATTGCCCTGTTTGAAAACCCGGAACTATTAAATATAGTAGAACTAGCAAAAACCGGAGTATTCAAAATACAGCAACTAGCATTTACCATCAGCATGACCATCACGGGAATTTTTATATTTATTCCATCGATAGGCCTTGCTGCCGCGATAGCTTGGTGGGTGCCAGTGGTGATGTTGATTTCATCCTGTCCCTCAATTTACATCCAAAGAAAATATAGCAAAATCATCTGGAGAGTTCAAAGAAAGCAAGCTAAAATCAGCCGCGAGATGAACTTATCCGCTAGAGTCTTGACGGGCGAAGAATATGCTAAAGAATTGCGTTTGTTTGGGTTGCAGGAACTTTGGTTCAAACGCTGGCAGGATCAGTTTTTGCAATTTTTTAGCGAGATGCAGCAAATCCGAAAAAAAGGAGCAATTGTTTTACTTTTGTGGTCAGTGTTTAGTAGAATCGGAGTAGCTTTGCCATTTGTTTATGTGGTAATGGGAGCTTTGGGTGGTCGCTATACTTTGGGAGATTTGGCGCTGTATTCGGGTTTGATTGTTCAGGTGGAGCAAAGTTTGCAGTTACTTATAGGCAATTATGCTAATTTGTACGATATTTCCCTCGGTGTTACTCCGATTTTTCAACTTTTGGAACTCC
This sequence comes from Microcoleus sp. w1-18aA5, assembly GCF_036701705.1. Taxonomy (NCBI): domain Bacteria; kingdom Bacillati; phylum Cyanobacteriota; class Cyanophyceae; order Oscillatoriales; family Microcoleaceae; genus Microcoleus; species Microcoleus sp. w1-18aA5. The sequence goes on from NZ_JAUPTE010000010.1 coordinate 84,985, forward strand.
AACCAGAATTGCAGTCTCCGCTTGGGGATGTAGCATCTCGCCTGCCTAGTTTACCAGAAGGCGGGCAAGATTCCCCCCCCACAAAAGATAAAATTGGCATCGAGATGAAGCATTTATCTTTCTGCTATCCCGGTAGCAATAAAAGCACAGTTGAGGATATCAACTTAACGATTAATCCGGGTGAAATGCTAGTGCTTGTAGGTGAAAATGGCGCGGGTAAAACCACCCTTGGCAAACTCCTCGGTCGCCTGTACGACCCGACAAGTGGTACGATCGACTGGAACGGCAAAGATTTGCGATCGTACTCTCTAGCATACGTGCGATCGCGCATCGCCGTCGTCATGCAAGATTACGCCCGTTTCCCCTCCACAGTCCGAGAAAACGTCGGTTTCGGCGACTTGCTTTCACTGTCGGATGACACCGCAATTAACGAAGCTATTTCAGAAGCAGGAATTAGCGCCAAAGTCAATAGTCTTTCCGCAGGTTTAGAGACTCCGTTGGGGAAACAATTAGAAGACGGCATAGACTTATCGGGGGGACAGTGGCAAAGAATTGCGATCGCCCGCGCCTTAATGCGGCTTTCTACAGCCGAAGTGCTTATTTTTGACGAACCAACCGCCGCCCTCGACCCCAAGACAGAACACGAAATTTACAGCATCTTCCGCCAAATAGCCGCCGGGAAAACAACCATAGTCATCAGTCACAGATTAGGATTAGCGAAAATAGCCGATCGTATCGCCGTCATGGAAAACGGTAAAATAGCAGAAATAGGAACTCACGACGAATTGATAGCATCAAACGGAATTTACTGCTCAATGTTCACCCGTCAAGCTAGCAGCTATATTTAGAGTGAAATCAACAGAATTACCGGAGGGGCGGGTTCATCAACCATCTTGAATTCCCACAAACAATTTATATGAACCAGCCCTAACGCTCGCATTTGTGTCGCTGCGTGGCGAGAAACCGAGTTTCTGCGACAATTTTCAGTTGAGTACGAAAAATATCGGAAGAAACCCGGTTTCTGATCGTGCGCTCTTTTTGAGAAAATTGTCAGAAAGTGCGAGCTATAATAAAACCAACCTAGTTGGCGATAATATCAACGATGGAAACTATAACTCTCAACCTACCTGCAGCCGTCGCTTTAACCGACGAACAATTTTATCAATTGTCCATCGCTAATGAAGAGTGGCGATTAGAACAAACCCCCGAAGGAGAACTAATTATTATGCCTCCAACAGGAGGCGAAAGCGGCATCAGAAATTCCGATCTCAACCTGGGACTCGGTTTGTGGAATCGTCAGACTCGATTGGGAAAAGTCTTTGACTCTTCCACTATCTTTCAATTACCCAACGGTGCGAAGCGTTCCCCTGATGCTGCTTGGGTACTCCTAGAACGTTGGGAAGCATTATCCGCAGAAGATAAGCGCAAATTTCCTCCCCTGTGCCCGGACTTTGTAATAGAATTGCGATCGCAAAGTGATTCCCTAGAAACATTGCGGGCTAAAATGCGGTATTATCGAACTAACGGCTGTCGCTTAGGTTGGCTAATTGACCCCCAAACGCCTTTAGTAGAAATCTATCACTTGTCTGAAGATATAGCAGAAGTAATCAATTTCTCTTTTGACCAACCGCCTACACTTTCGGGTGAAGATGTACTTCCCGGATTTCTTCTAGATCTTACACCTATTCTCAATCCTTGAATCTAGATCGAGAACTGTCGCCCAAGTTGCGAGAAACCGGGTTTCTGCGACAATTAGGGTTGAGTACGAGAAATAAAGGAAGAAACCCGGTTTCTGAGATGAGCCTCCATCCACAAAAATGATGAGCAATTATCTCCCCGTCAACGTATCCGCATAAGGATCAGGCAAAGCTTGCTGCACCTCCAAAAGCGGCAAAGGATCTCCAGTCAACGGTTGGCTAATCAAATTTTTTTTTACCCCATCCCCCTTGCGATCGCGCTCTTGCAAATGCGATAATTCCTCTTGATAAACCGCAACAATCCGCGCCAAACTCCCCGCCAAATCATCCCAATTATCATCTCCTCCCAACTTCTCAGAAATTCCCTCAAATAACTCTCCCGCTTGCCTTTTTTGAACATAAGCTTTCAAAAGCTTTCCCGACTTTTGCAAAACGGCCTGATAAATATCCCCATCAGACCACCACAGCCCCTGTTGACTCAGCAGCCAAGTCAAAATATACTCGCGAGCGTGTTGCTCCTTCACCCAGGCCGCGAGATACTGCAAATCTTCCATAATTACAACAGTCTCCTCAATTGTCCTTAAAATGTCCGCTTGTTTGTATCTACCGTTACTGCGATCGACATAATACCTGCCTTATCATCACCTGCCCGCGTCATTAATATCCCTTAAATCTTAAAAAAACCCTACTGATTTACCAAACAGCAATTCTGAGAATATAAAAATAAACCTAAACCTCCTAGGTCTATTGTCCAATACTTTTAGTCCACCGGAAAGCGGTACACCCCGCCTCGCTTTCCTCTCTCGCAAACCTATCATCAAGCGGGAACAACCAGCGGGTTATTAGCATGACAAAGCAAAATTTTGGTTTAATCGGTCTAGCCGTGATGGGCGAAAACCTAGCGCTCAACGTCGAAAGCAGAGGCTTCTCCGTGGCTGTGTACAACCGCACAGCAGCCAAAACCGACGACTTCATGGCCCAACGCGCCCCCGGCAAGAACATTGTAGCCGCCAAGACTCTGACAGAATTCGTCGATGCCCTAGAAACCCCACGCCGAATCTTAGTTATGGTGCAAGCTGGGAAACCCGTAGATGCGGTCATCGACCAGCTCAAACCCATGCTGTCACCGGGCGACATGATTATTGACGGTGGCAACTCGCTCTACGACGACACCGAACGCCGCACCAAAGATTTAGAATCGATGGGACTGGGATTTGTCGGCATGGGCATCAGCGGCGGCGAAGAAGGCGCGCTGAATGGTGCTAGCTTGATGCCCGGTGGCACCCGCACTGCTTACGGCCTACTAGAGCCAATTCTCACCAAAATTGCGGCTCAAGTAGATGACGGCCCCTGCGTCACATTCATCGGCCCTGGTGGCGCAGGCCACTACGTGAAGATGGTTCACAACGGCATTGAGTACGGTGATATGCAGCTCATTGCTGAAGCCTACGATTTGCTCAAAAACGTTGGTGGATTGAACGGCCAGCAGTTGCAGGAAGTTTTTGCCGAATGGAATACCACAGACGAGCTCAACTCGTTTTTGATAGAAATTACGGCTAATATTTTCAAGTACATTGATCCGGAAACTAAGCAACCCTTAGTTGAGGTAATTATGGACGCAGCCGGTCAAAAAGGCACCGGCCGCTGGACTGTTATGAGTGCTTTGGAATTGGGCGTGAGCATTCCCACAATTATCGCGGCTGTGAATGCGAGAATCATGTCTTCTTACAAAGACGAGCGCATCAAAGCTTCCCAAGAACTTACGGGGCCTAGCGGCAAGTACGAAGGCGATACTAAAGAGTTTGTGAACAAAGTTCGGGATGCGCTTTACTGCTCGAAGATTTGCTCCTACGCGCAAGGCATGGCACTTTTGAGCGCGGCCTCGAAGTCGTACAACTATGACTTAAGTTTGAGCGAAATTTCCCGAATTTGGAAGGGTGGCTGTATTATTCGGGCTGGATTTTTGGACAAGATTAAAACAGCTTTCAAGGACGACCCCACGTTGCCGAATTTGCTGTTAGCACCGGAGTTCAAACAGAGCATTCTCGATCGCCAATCAGCTTGGCGGGACGTGTTAGCTACTGCTTGCCAACTGGGGATTGCAGTGCCAGCATTTAGCGCCTCGCTCGACTATTTTGATAGCTACCGGCGCGAAAGATTGCCACAAAACCTCACGCAAGCTCAGCGGGATTATTTCGGGGCTCACACCTACGAACGCACCGACAAACCGCGCGGTGAATTCTTCCACTCTGAGTGGACACAGACTGCTAAAGAGTCGCTGCAAACTGGTACTACCGATTAATTAGTTTTTGTAGGGTGCGTTTCGGCGCACCTTACTAATTATTCTGGTGTTGCTGTTTTGACGTTTGTTTTTGAGATAGGTTTTAATATATTCGTCGTTAAAGAGCGATAGCGTCCTTTGTAGTAATTTATGTAATTTCATGAAACCTTTTATAGTAAAAGCCGCTGCCGTTTTCGGTGTGATTGCAACATCGGTATTGGATACATTGAAAGAAGAAGAGTCAAGAAAACGTTTATTAGACAGTGGTATTCTGGAAGTAGATGAAATGACGGGAAAAGAGTTTGAAAATTTTCTATATCTTTATTTTATAAACTTTGGTTATAGTGTTAAGTTAACTCAAGATAGTCAAGATTATGGGGCGGATTTAATTTTATACAAAGATGGCTCAAAAACTGTGGTTCAAGCGAAAAGAAGCAAAAATCCAGTTGGTATTAAAGCAGTTCAAGAAGTAGCAGGAGCCGTCAAACATTACAACGGCAATAAAGGAAGAGTCATCACCAACAACAGATTTACCGAAAATGCTTACAACCTTGCTGAATCTAACGACATAGAGTTATGGGATAGAAAAAGACTCATCGAATTCATCCTGACAGCTAAGAAGTGTAAATAATTTATCTACCCAAGTAAGTTATATATAAAAGATGCACTGCTTTCTCAGTATCTTTAATTTCACTTATTCATCATGTTACAAATTTCTAACACTGTGTTCATAGACGATCGCGAAATCGAGATTAGTGCGATTCGCTCTCAAGGCGCGGGGGGGCAAAATGTAAATAAGGTGGCGAGTGCGATTCACTTGCGCTTTGATATCCCAGCTTCCTCATTGCCCGATCGCTACAAGCAGCGTTTGTTCCAAATCAACGACCAGCGCATCACCTCCGAAGGTGTGATTGTCATCAAGGCCCAGGAACACCGCAGCCAGGAACAAAACCGGGAGGAGGCTTTGAGACGGCTGCAAGAACTCATTAAAAGTGCGATCGTCATACCGAAAAGGCGCAAACCCAGCAAAGCGACTCGTAGTTCCCAGCGCAAGCGTCTCGACAGCAAAACCAAGCGAGGGCAGATTAAAGCTCTGAGAGGGAAAATTACGGATTGATCGATGAAAGGTCGATCGGGCTTCTGAGTTTTTAGTTATAGCGTTTGTATTTTCCGGGCTTGGGTGCATGACTCAAACCCGTTTCCCTAGACATTTCCGAACCCCTGCGGGTTAGTTGTCTTTCGGCGAGGGCGATCGACTTGGTAAGTCATCGGGAATTTTAGTTACATCTAATCCTAAAAGCTCAAACATAGTTTTTAGAGAAACCTGGTACAGGTTAGCCAGTGCAGCTACGTTTTCAACAGTTGGCATGGACTTTCCTGATTCCCAGTCAGCTTGCATCCGCTCAGAAACGCCGATATGTTGTTTGACTTGAGGGCGGGTTAGGCCAGCTTGTTCTCTGAGAAGCCTTAATGGAGACTTGTCCTTTTCTTGCAAATTTTCTTCCACAGTGCATGAAGTTTGTTTCATGAAGCGAACCTCTTGACATGGTTGTTTAGATGAAGTAGACTTCATGTATAGCGACCAAACAAAGGCCCCCTGGCGAGCCTACTTTCGTCAAAATGCAGGTTTGAAAGACCGCCTTATTTTTAGTGTCTATCAATTATGCCTGCATACCCAAGCGTATTTTCGGGGGTTGGGCGCATACCTCAAGCCCCTTTTTTCTCAACGCCGAGGAGGTGATGCCATGTAAAAGGTCGATCGACCTCACAGCACACTCCAACTCAACATTTTATCAAAGATCCAGACCAAAACTTCAACTTTGCGATCGCACAACTTCCGTGCTATCGTGCCATTTCTCGAACCATTCCAGATCATGCCCCCATCAATTGACAACTTCTACCTAGGCGATGTCGCCTCCAACTTTCACTTTGCAGGCCCGCTGCTAGACTTTGAAGAAGAAATCCAGAATCAATCTCCCTTTCACGATTTAGACTATCTCACAGGCGAAATTAAAAGGGGATTCCTAGACTACGTGCGTCAAGGAATCATGCTGGATGCCATCCGAAAGCTGCGATTGTACAAAGACAAGTTCAAAACTTTTAAAAGTTACTGCGAACAAGCATTAGGTCGGCAGTATTTTTACTGCACACAAATTATCAAAGCAGCGAGTATTTGCCTGCGCTTAATTAAAGCAGGATTTGAGATTTTGCCTAGCTGCGTTGCTCAAGTTGTCCCTTTGTTCAAACACGCAATTACAGACCAATATGGCGACTGTCGTTTACAGGAAAAGTGGCAAGAAGTTGTCGATGTCATACCAAAAGAAAGGATTACCGCAGTAACTATTGCCGAAACCGTTGACAACAATCCCAACCTTCGGCTCAAACAAATTCGCATAAAAACCGACACCTACGCCCTTTTAACGAAAAAAGCAGCCGCAGCCGGACTGTCAATTTCGGAATTTTTGGCAAGGTTGGTTGGCGAATACAATCCCAGCAATTTAGAGCAGCCAGCGGAACATACTCCCGAGCAAGAGGAGATTTTAGACCAATTAGACGCGGAGTTTAAGAAGCCAGCCACGGAACAGACTTCAACTTCTGCCCCACCAGGAAAAGTTAAGTCTAAAGGTTTTGGAGTCAAAGTTGAGCCTAAAGGTGGTAAAAGGGAAGTGAAGGCGAAAACTTCGGAAAGGGAAGTTAAGGCAAAAACTTCGGAAGGTGAAGTTAAGTTCAAAAATCGGCAAACTGAAATCCAAGCCGAGAAACAGTCGAATTCATTTAATGAGAAAAATCATGAAGTCATCTGCCCAAAATCCAATCATGCGTCAACTGAAATTAATGGAGGCTCAACTGAACGAAATTCAGTGCCACCTTATTAAAGCCAGTGTGTTGAATTGGTGGCAAATAGTTTTGCCTGACGGTCAGAAAATTGCGATCGAACACGCGGGCGGCGGACACTGGGTTTTTCGGGCGAACGGGCTTGAGAAATCTCATCCAGAAGTGCGGCTAGCGGTTTTGAAGGCGATCGCCCAAGGCTGTCACAGGTAAGTTACGGCTAAGGACACGGCGCAGTGCCGTGTCCTCAGATCGACTGGCGATCGGATTTGATATGATTTGGGGATGTAGGACCAGATAAACACAGATTAATGCAGATGAATTATATCAATCACTGATGGTGCAAGCAAAATTAATATTACTCGATTTGATGAAGCAATTTCTCAATTGTCTCCACTAACGTTTCAGGCTCAACAGGCTTGGGAAGATGCCTGTGAAATCCGGCTGCTAGTGCTTGCTGTTGATTTGCCTCACCTGCATACGCTGTGAGAGCGATCGCGGGAATCTCTCCTCCCTCCTGTGTGGATAGTTGTCTGACTTGACTAATCAACATATAGCCATCAATTTGTGGCATCCCAATATCAGCAATCAAAACATCTGGCTTCAATTCATTGAGCTTTTGTAGCGCATCTTTTGCTGAAGATACAGAGATCACTGTGGCTCCCGCTTGCTCCAAAATACATTGAACTAACTCTAAATTGTCTACTTCGTCATCGACGGCAAGGATACATAATCTAGCCAAGGGTGAAGTGTGAGCTTTGAGTGATAAATTATCGTTGCGATCGCTGTTTGCATCATTGCTCCTGGCTAATAAGGGAAGTGTGACAGTAAATGTTGCTCCCTGTCCTTCTCCACAACTTTCGGCTTTGACAGTTCCACCGTGTAGCTCAACGACGTGACGCACGATCGCTAATCCGATCCCTAATCCACCAAAGGTTCTCGTAATACTGCTATCAGCTTGTCGAAATGTGTCAAAGACATAGGGAATAAATTCTGGCTTAATCCCTTTTCCTGTATCCCTGACTTGAATTTGAGCATAGGAATCAATCGTTTTTAGCTCAACTTCAACTCTACCTCCCGTTGGGGTGAACTTAATGGCATTGGTGAGCAAATTCCAGACAACCTGTTGCAATCGGGTAGCATCTCCTAACACATCGCCGACATCGGGTTCTAGGTGAGTTTGAATTTGAAGGTTTTTCGCTTCGGCGGCTAAACTAACTGTTTCGATCGCGGCTTTAAGAGTTGTTTTCAAATTAATAGGAGTAGAGTTCAAACTCAGCTTCCCTTGCAGAATCCGAGAAATATCCAGCAAATCCTCAATCAGTTGAACTTGCAACTGGGTATTGCGTTCAATTGTTTCGAGAGCTACCGCCGTCTTGCCAGAATCCAGGGTTCCCCTTCGCAGCAGCCGAGTCCAACCCAGAATCGGATTCAACGGAGTTCGCAATTCGTGCGACAAGACAGCTAAAAACTCATCTTTAATTCGGTTAGCTGCTTCTGCTTGTGTCCGTGCTTGCGATTCTGACTCGTAGAGCCGTGCTCGGTCGATCGACTGCGCCGACTGCTGTGCCAGTGCCAAAACGAAAGCGCGATCGCTCTCGGAAAGTCCGGGAACGGTCGAAAAACTCAGCGACAGTCCACCAACGGCTTGTCCTTCAATCAGTAATGGCACTGAAATCCAGGCTTTTGAACCAGCCTGGGCATAAGCTTGGGCTAAATCAGGATAACGGGCAATTCGGTTTTCGATAGTTTCTAGCCAAACAGGTTGCCCACTTCGCACAGCTTCTGCGAGAGGATAGGGTGCATGAATCGAAAAACTGCGCTGAAATTCTCCTACGTGCTCGTACCCGATCGCTTGAATAATCTCCAGTTCGCTTGCATCCTGGTTTAATACCGCAACCAAACCACAACTTGCTCCCAGTGCGGACATTCCCTGTTCAATAATGACCTGAGCCACTTGAGCCGAGGTTAGGGATTCAGACAAAGCTGTCATCACCGCCAGCAGTCTAGCCGTCCGGTTAGCAGCGAGTTCGGCGGCTAATTTCGCTTGTTGTGTTTCATTATAGAGACGAGCATTATCAATGGCGATCGCTGCTCGCTGAGCCAAATCTTCAGCCAGGCCAATGTCTTCCAGGCGATAGCGGCGATCGGATTCAGTAAACACAAAGGTAATGCTACCCAACACGCGCCCGCGTGCCTGTAGCGGTGCAATGATGCAGGACTTTAACCCAACTCCACGTAAGATTTCCAGGTATTCAGCATTCGGCACTGTGGCAACTAACTGTTCATCTGTAATCTCAATCCCAATTTCAATCTGTCCTGTTTGCATGACTTTAGCAATGCCATACGCATCATCGAGATGTCTGGGAAAGCGTTGAGCCAACTCCCAGCCAAACTTCACTTTTTCGGGATCTGAATGAGCAACTGCAACCCGACCAATTGTGCGATCGTCATTCAGCAGATCAACACTACACCAATCTGCAAAATAAGGAACTGCCAGCTTTGCAACGCTTTGGAGAGTTTGTTCATACTCTAGTGAAGAGGAAAGGACAGCACTCACTTGGGCTAAAAATGCTGATTGTTGTTGAGAATTCTCTGCTACAGCACGGGCTGCCTGTTCTTGAACAAGCTGTACTCGTTCGTCTTCGGTTTGCTTCCGTTCAGTAATGTCGCTGAAAGCAGCAATGATATTGATAATTTGCCCCTCTGCGTCAAACAAAGGGGAAGCATTGATCGAGAGAATCGTGCGAGTTCCATCAGCATGGCTAATAGCCTGTTCAATACCATAAACAGGCTCACCTGTCTGCATCACCCGCGCAAACGGCAGTTCATCTTCTGGGAAAGGATGACCCTCCACGGTTGTAATGAACCAGGATGGAGCGTTATACCCTCGCTCCACACTGTCCCTGCAAGTCAATCTTAAAATCCTTTCTGCGGCCCTATTGGCAGCTATAATCTCCCCGGTAGAATCTAGAATAGTGATACCATCAGGAATAGTTTGGAAGATGCTGGATAATTGCGCTTCACCCTCACGCAGAGCAGTTTCTGCCTGCTTGCGTTGTGTAATGTCGTGCATCACAACAACTGCACCCTGTTTTTCGCCGTTTGGAGCTATAATCGCCTGTCCAGTTACTAACAGCATTCGCGCCGTTCCCTGCTGCGGAACAATCATCATTTCCACATCACGAACGTTCTGTCCTTGCAATGCCTGGAACAGGGGAATATCCTCTGTATTCATGGGTGTTTTGCCGTCGGGCAAATACAAGTTATAATACTCAGCCCATTGAGCCGATGGAACTGGCTGCTGAGGTAATCCATGAAAATCTTTAGCTGCTTGGTTAAATACCGTCAATATGCCATCGGCATCGCAAGCCACAATGCCAGCTTGAACGTTGTTTAGGATGGCCTTCAAAAACTCCTGTTCTTTCTGAAGGGTGGCTTCCACCTGCTGCGAATTGGCGATTTCGGCTTTTAATTGTCGATCGAGTTGAGATGTTTCAGTAGTGTCTTGGAAGTAAATAAGTAACCCATCTTCACTCTTGATGAGGCGAATTCTCAACCATTTGTTGAGTGAGGGGTAATGTTCTTCAAACTCGATTGCAGTTCGCGTTGCGATCGCTCGATGACAATACTTATATAGCTCCGAGGTAAGATCGACCGAAAATATAGTCCATATATTTTTGCCTATCAGGTGTTGCTGCTTACTGTTTAAAAGCTCCTCTGCTTTATGGTTGACATAGGTGCAGTGCCACTCTGAATTAATAGAAATAAAAGCCTCAGCCATGTGCTCGACTATCACCGCAAATCGTCGTGCTTCCAGTGCTTGGCAGTCCGTACATAGCTCTTGAGGAAAATTTACAGTAAGCTCTTCTCGATCGTTCAAGGAGTGTGTAAGTTCTACATTCATTGCGGTTAGTCCTGCCTATTTACCTATTATGCCAGCTATTGTTAGGGAATCAAGATATAATATGCCCCAAACCTAAGTCATTCAGTATTTAAGCACAGGGGCGATCGCACCTCATGCCAGAACACCGCTAAAAATTCGTCTTTAATCCGGTTAGTGGCTTCTGCTTGGGATCGTGCAAAGCGATCGCGTTCTCACAGTGGTTTTCTTTCTTGTTCTGCTTGCTTGCGCTTTGTTCACGGATGGGGATGGTGCCGACGAGAATCGGGCTAGCCTTTCTTTAACACCGAACTCCTGCAAACAACCCAACTGCTCAGCAACAGCCTCGACGAAACGTGGCAACTATACTAAATCTCTAGCCTAGACATATTCTGTCATTCCTAATTGAGAATGCCAAATCTATTAGTTTGGTGATAGAAACCACAAAAACCGCTTTGTGGGCGGGTTTTAGGTATGGAAAGAAAGGGACTCGAACCGCTGACCCCTCCTACAATGGCATTGTAATGCTCTAACTAACTGAGCTATGCGATCGCCTCAGCACTTATCCACCGTTAAAAATTTGCTTAGCGGTCAAATTTAACTCTGGAAACACCGCTGATTCAATTCTTTCATCTCCCCAAAACAGCTTAATTTGATACTCACCATCTACTAACTGATAAACCGATAAAGCAGGCTGTTTGGGATAACCAATATAACGGCTACCCCCTAAGCCCAAATAATCTACAATCCAATATTAGGAATGCTTAATGCTTCATAATCAATCATTTTATGTGCATAATCATCACGCCAATTTGTGCTGACTACTTCAATAACTAATTTAACCGAATTTCCCTGAGTAATAACTGATTCTCTTTCCCATCAAGACTCATTGGCTTCAACGGCTTGTTTATCTAATACAATCACATCGAGATCGTAGCCAGAGTTATCGTTAAATTTAATTGTACATTCCTTGGGAATAAAGGAAGTTGTAATCGCCTGATTTCTAAACCAAATTCTATCGATTGAAAACCCGCGTTGGATGAATGCTTACCAGTTGGATTTGGCATTTAATTTAAACCATAAATCAGTTATGTAATTCATAACGGATTTATGGTTTTCCTTCCAGAAATTCATCAAAACTCCTGAACTTCGATATCGCTTGAGTCATGGTAAAGTCTTCCATGCTCTAATATCATTTGATTTTGATTCAGTAGGGTGCGTCAGATTTTTAAATTCATGATCTAACGAATAGGTTAATTGTCGAGCGAAAGACAAAACTCTCGGTAGGAGGGCAAACCTAAAACCCTTGATTTATAAATGATTGAAATTCATGGACACAACTGGACTCGAACCAGTGACCCCTACGATGTCAACGTAGTGCTCTAACCAACTGAGCTATGCGTCCTCACGAATTCCTAATGTAGCAGAACATTCGATCGCCTGTCAAGCATAAATATAAGATTTTTTAGACGGACACTCTTGACATCGCCCCTAATGCCCAATCCCCCGCCAAATCCTCACAGTTCGATCGCCCGCACCGCTAGCCAAACTCCCCCCATCAGAACTAAACGCCACCGACAAAACCTCGCCCCCGTGGCCCGTCAGAATTTCCAGCAAACTCCCCGTACCCGCATCCCACAAATAAATCGTGCCATCCCGACTCCCCGTCGCCAAAACCCGACCATCGGGACTCAACGCCACACACAAAACATCCCCAGAATTGTCCCTCATACTCCGCAACAGCGTCCCTCGCCCCTGTCCATCCACCCGCCACAGCTTCGCCGTACCATCCCGACTCCCCGTCCCCAAAATCAATCCTTCTCCTACTCCCCCCCTTACCAAGGGGGGGCTGGGGGGGGTCTGACCGGCAGGGGACACAGAGGAAGTCAATCCTTCTCCTACTCCCCCCCTTACCAAGGGGGGGCTGGGGGGGGTCGGGCCGGCAAGGGAGTTGGGGGAGTTCGCAGCAAAAACGATCGCCCGCACCCAATCCCCGTGCTCCGCCAAAGTACAAATCGATCGATTATTTTGCCAATCCCACAACTGCACAGTCTTGTCCCGACTGCCACTAGCCAAAAACTCCCCGCCAGGACTAAAAGCCACCGCCTCCACCCCGCCAGCGTGACCAGTCAAAGCCGACATCCGCCTTCCCTTATTCAAATTCCACAACTGCACAGTTTTGTCCCGACTGCCGCTAGCCAAAACCTGACCATCCCGACTAAACGCGACAGCAGAAACCCTGTCAGAATGACCAGCCAAAGCGTACCACCACTTACCCTTATTCAAATCCCAAATATGAATCATTTTGTCCCTGCCACCACTAGCCAAACTCGCGCCATCAGGACTAAACGCCACACAAGTCACCCAGTCAGAATGACCCGTAAGAGTGTACCAGCGCTTACCCGCATCCAACTTCCACATCTCAATCGTCTTGTCCTCACTGCCACTAGCTAAAGTCGCACCATCAGGACTGAAAGCTACCGACGTAACAGCATTAGAATGCCCTACCAGAGTATGAACACACCTCCAAGTGGGCGCGCGTGTGGGAACAACCCGCTGCATCGGCGGCACAGGTAAAATTGTGCCTGCAACCGTTGGCGGCACTGCATTCTGCACCACCGGTGTCCTCTGCGGCACGGAAATTTTAGGCGCTGGTAGGGGCGATGCCCCCGTGCCCGCCCCCGCCGACTGCTGCGGCTGCAAATCTTTCAATACCTCAGCTACAGATTTGTAGCGCCGACTGAGACTCGATTCGATCATTTTGTCGAGAATGCGACTTAATTTCGGATCAATTGGAACCTTCAAAAAGTCTCGCCAAACCCAAGCATCTTGATTGATATCGAACAAATCAAAAGGAGATATTTGAGTCAGCAAATAAATGCAAGTTACTCCCAAACTATACAAATCACTGGCATAAACCGCTTGACCTCTAATTTGTTCCGGCGCCACGAATTCGGGAGAACCGATGACTGTACCGGTTTCTCTCAAACCCTCCACAACTTTTGCAGCGCCAAAATCAACTAAAACTAATTCCCCGGTTAATGTGGGGTAAGTATAAATGATGGGAGTTTGAGAAAGGCGGCGGCGGATAATATTGGGGGGTTTAATATCTCGGTGAATTACACTGCGATCGTGCACGAACTGCAATACTGGCAATAAATCCTTCAGCAGACTGAGAATCTTACTTTCGCTGAAAGGCCCAGTCCGCGCCAACTCTTCCTGTAAATTCTGACCTTCTATAAATTCCTGTACCAAATACTGATAGCGTTCCTGCTGAAAGTGCGCCAACAATTCGGGAATTTGCGGGTGTTTCCCCAACTCGTCCAGCCGCACCGCTTCTCGGTTGAATAATTCTGCTGCTTTTTCGCTGCTGCTGGTACCTTGAGATAGCGGGAAAAACTGTTTAATTGCACAGCGGGGTTTTGAGGGTTTGTCTTGGTCTATTGCTAAAAAAGTGCGACCAAAACCGCCGCGCCCCAGGGGTTTGATGGCGCGGTAACGCTCTCTGAGCAACAGTTTGGAGCCGCAATTCAGGCAGAATTGGGTACGATCGGCATTTTGCGGGTTTTGACAGGCGGGGTTTAGGCAATAACTCATAACTAAACCGAGAAGGAATCAGCAGCACATCTCTATGATACTGACGCCAAAGGGCGATCGACTCTCGCGTTACAATTAAAAACCACAGGACTTTAGCCCTCAGAATTTAAGATGTGGCTTTTACTTTCAGAGCATACTCTTTAAACCTTTCCAAGTCAGCCTGAATAGTCGATTCAACCACGCGGCCCAGAAATAGGTTATCCATCAATTTTCCCAGCCAGCCGGGAATTCCGTAAGCCACTGTCAGCTTGACTATACTGCTGTCTTTGCGATCGTAAAATCTTACGGCACCTCTATTTGGCAAACCGTCTACCGATTCCCACTGAATTATCTGATTCGGCACTAATTTGAGAATCCGAGAAAGCCAGCTAAATTCTAACCCGCCAGTTGCGAGTTTCCAGCGAGACAATTCTGGATCTTCTTCGAGAACATGAACAGATTCTATCCACTTCATCCAGCGTGGCATTTGCTCTAAATCTGACCAGAGTTGCCACGCTAATTCGATGGGAATTGCCACTTCTACTTGGACACTGTGTTCTAACCAATCAGTCATGGGATTTTAGATTTTAGATTTTAGATTTTAGATTTTAGATTGTGGATTTTCTCGTTTATTGTCGAATCTAGATCCCCCTAAATCCCCCTTAAGAAGGGGGACTTTGAGAACACTGTTCCTCCCCCACTTATTAAGAGAGACTTTGAGAACACTCTTGTCCCCCCCTTATTAAGGGGGGTTAGGGGGGATCGAGACGACTAATGACTAATGACTGTAAGCTTCGAGAATTGCCTTAGCCGCTTGATGGCCTGAAAGTGTCGCTCCTTCCATACTATCAATGTAGTCTTGCTGAGTGTAACTTCCTGCTAGAAAGAAATTGGCGATCGGAGTTTTTTGAGCTGGGCGGAAAAGATCCATTCCCGGTGCTTCGCGATACAAAGATTGAGCGAGCTTCACTACACTGTACCAAGTCATGTTTAATTCCCGCGCTGACGGGAATAAATCCTGAACTTGCTTAAGTACGTGTTGGGCGATCGCCTCATTGCTTTGTTTAATAAACGGATCTCCCGGAGTCAACACCAACTGCAACAGAGAACCTTGTCCTTCCTTATAATAATCCTTGGGACTTGTCAGCGCCAAATCAGCAAAACAGGAAAAATCTGCATCTGCTGAATATAGCAAATTATCGATTCCTACAGCGTGGCTCAACTGCTTGCGCTTGGCTTCGTCTTCTAGTTCCGTTACCCAACCGTCGAACCGCAATTGTACTGTAGCAACTGGCACAGCATCTAATTTATAAATGTTGTCAAATTCTGACCATTTGCGCCAAGCTGGGGGCAATATTTTCTGAATTCCAGGCACATCTAATGCAAAAACATAAGCGTCTGCGGTAATATTTTCTTCTGTTTCGCTGTTAGCTACTACCAAGCCTGTGACGCGGGTTTCTTTGCCTTCTTCAAACTGAATTTCTCGGACTCTGCGCCGCGTGTAAATTTTTGCTCTTTTGCTTTCCAAATATTCCACAATGGGTTTGTGCAAATATTCGTTGGGAGAACCAGCCAGCATCCGCATGACAGAGGCTTCGGTTTTGGAAGCAAAGAATTGAAAGATTGTCAACATACACCGGGCTGAAATATTTTCAGTGTCGATAAAACCCAGCGCGTAGGCGATCGGATTCCACATTCTTTTGAGCGAGTTTTGGTTGCCCCCTTGACTGCGGAACCAGTCAGCGAAGCTAACTTTATCCAAATCGCGGATAGTTTTCATTGCCCCGTCAAAGTCTATCAAACCTCGGACGATCGGGCTAGTTCCCAGGGCGATCGCATTTTGAATTTTGTCTTGTACGGATAGCTGGGATGTAGTAAAAAATGCCTTCAATCCGTGCAAAGGAGCACCCACCGGAAAGCGAAAATCTAAAGAACCGGTTTCGCCGCCTCGATTGATAAAAGTGTGGACGTGTTCTTTGAGGAGCAAATCGTCAAATGCTCCCACTTTTTTCATCAGAGCAAATAAGTTATAATAGCAGCCGAAGAAGACGTGCAAACCCATTTCCACGTGATTGCCGTCGGGATCTACCCAACTGCCGACTTTGCCGCCAACAAAGGGGCGGGATTCAAAAATTTCTACTTCGTGGCCGGCCTCCACTAAATCAACTGCTGTGGTCATTCCAGCCAGTCCCGCACCTGCGATCGCAACCCGCATTTTACCTATCCTTTACAGTATTTTTACAAATTGTAACAAAATTTAGAATATTAGAAATATTAAAGTTCGTAAATGCCGATCGACATTTGTATAGCCCTCTGAACTCTTGCTAGGACATCGGCACTAAGTTGACCGTAAGGGCCTTGTTCCAGATAAGTCTTTTGGACAGTTATAATTTGCTCGCAGACAGCCAGCGAGTCAGATTCTAACCCTCCTTCACCAGGCGGAATCAAAACCCGAGTCGGAGTTTCGCCCCCTCTCAAATCGCTAGTAAAAGGGACAATCAGTACAGTACGGCTCAATTCATTCCGGCTATCTATGGAAACGACAGCAACAGGACGCTTTTTGGTATCTCCGATCGTTCGCAAAGCTCTAACAAGATAAACTTCGCCTTGTCGCGGATAAGCTTCTGTCATTGTATCAAAGACCTTCCTCTATTAAAATTTCTTCCATTTGTTCCTGAGCAAATGTTGCCCATTCTTCCTCAAACTCAATATCTTCTTGGCTGCGGTTTTGATAAAACTTCCGCAACTTATCTTCTATTTGCTTAGCGTACCAGAGACGGAGAGCTTGTTCGATAGCCTCCGTCCAATCATCAGTAAGCTGGTCTATTTTCTCCGCGAATTCAGCATCAAGGGCGACTAACACTTCTCGCTTTTGAGTAGAATTTGACATAATCATTTTCCTTTATAATTTAAAACCTAGGGTGCGCTGGGGCGCACCTTACAAATTACTTTTACATATTCTTTCTTCCTTCTTCCTTATTCTTTCTTCCTTCTTCCTTCTTCCTTCTTCCTTATTCCTTCTTCCTTCAAAACATCGGCATTAACTGAAGTGGCCCAATTCCCAACTCTTTAGCAGACACCCAGCGCACCTCAAGCAAAGCGATCATATCCTTAAACTGAGGCTGACCGCGAGAAGCACCCATCAACCCTTTAGCAATAATCAAACCGCACCAACCGTTGGTTAATTTACAGCGACGGTCCCACTTCTTGCGAGCTTCCTGATGCACCGGATCGTCTTCATTGAACTCCCCAAACAAATACAACTCTCCATTTTTAGTTTGCAAAATACCCAAGTCGAATTGCTCATCCTGAAAAGGATTTTCGCCCGGATTAAAACCAATTCCCTTCACACCTCCAGCTTCTTTCAAATCCTGAATCATAGTTTTTGCCTTTGGATGAGAAGTTTGAATCATCACCACCGGCAAACCATCTCCGGCGGTATTAATATCAACTTCTGCACCTTGGTGAAACTGGACACTTTGGCGCAGGAAATCTACCGTTTCCCAAGGTACGGCGCCGAGACTCAAAAATGAATTTTGCGGCACCAAATCGTCCCGCAGCAGTGGCTTGTCAAATTCCTCATCATCGTCATCATCGTCATCATCGTCATCACCGAGCATCTGTAATAATTCGTCTGAAACATCCGGCATCGTGGAAACTTTAACGGATACCTGTTGAATTTCTCCGTCAGGCTGCGCCACTGGGATGCGGTAGCGGCTGCTAAGAGTGGGAAAAGTGTCTGAACCCAATTTCCGGCGGCCGTTGCGGAAAAAGCGATGAAAGGCTTCGAGAGCAACTAACATCGTGAGGGCTTCTTCTTCGTAAAGAATCGATCGCAATCCTTCTAAAGGATGTAGGTTGCCGAAATTTGGTTCAATTTCCGATGGAGGCAAATCGGCTAAATCAATTTCGTCGTCCTCGTCGTCCTCATCAATATCTGCGGCACTTTCAAAGGTAACAAACAAACAGTCTTGCCCTAAAAAAGCCTGTTCTAAATCTTCAAAAGATTCATCGTTGACGACTCGTTCTCGAAACCGTTTCAAGGATTCTAGAGAACGGTACAGTAAAACTCCGTAATCCATTCTGCCTTGCCCCAATACAGACACGTAGAGGCTGGCGACATCCCACTGATTGATTTCAATAGATATAATTTGATGTTCCCTCAAAGTCCGCCACGGAGCATCTTGCCAAATTTGAGCAGCTTTTTCCATTAAAACTTCAGCATACTGAGGGGGCAACTCAGGAGGTCTGTTGATTGCGACCTCTTCCATGCCGCGAAATATTTCGTCAATTAGGGGCAATTCCGGTACGTAGTCAATGGAAATGCCTAAATCTTGAAGTACGCCCCGCAGATAAAATTGAATTTCTCGGTTTTTGACTACTATTTTTTGGGGGCGGACTGCGGGAGCCGGACTTTGGGGATGTTCCATTGCCCGTAGCAGGGCCCGGACGATCGCCTCTGGGCCGGCATCTGGGCCTACCATGTCCATAGCCCTCACGACTCCTTCGGAGCCATCGACCCAGAGAATGCACTCGCCACCTGCTTCTAGAACGTCGTCGTCATCTAGCATCATGTGCGAGTCAGCATTAGACAAGGGTCGGCGATCGCCCTCCCACACGCTGGGAATTTGAGGTAAGTTTTGTAGCCGACGAAGAGTAGTGCGATTCAGCGCTGCCATAGAGTAAGCCCGTTGGGTGAAGCATTGTTGCGGTGCCGGTAGCCGGTCAACCGCTGCTTATCAATCATAAACCCTATAGGGGGAGAGGACATCGAGCTTGGGAACGAGGCCCCACGCTAATTAAAAATTAGAAGCTAAAAATTCGGTCTTCAGCATCTAACCGAATGCCTTCCGGCGAATGCCTGTACAATGGAGCAATAAGATTAAACTCTTTGCATTAGACAGTCTCAGGAGTTCGGCAAATTATGACTCAAGCCATTTCTGAAAAGCGCGGCATTCAAATGACGGACTCTGCTGTCCGTCAAGTTTTAGCCCTGAGAGAAAAACAAGGTAAAGACCTCTGCTTGCGGGTAGGGGTGCGGCAGGGCGGATGCTCTGGAATGTCCTACGTGATGGATTTCGCAGATCCAAGCACTGTGAAATCCGACGATGAAGTGTTCGACTACGACGGTTTTCAGGTAGTTTGCGATCGCAAAAGCATTCTTTATCTCTACGGTTTGGTTCTCGACTTCAGCGATGCTATGATCGGGGGCGGTTTTCAGTTTACTAACCCCAACGCAACTCAAACTTGCGGTTGTGGCAGTTCTTTTTCTACATAAATTGGAAAATAGGGCATTGGGGATTGGTAATTGCTAATTGCTGAGAATGCCTCGGACTGCCTTGCTGCGTCCTGCACCCAATGCTCTTTCCAATCTACAATCTAAAATCCCAAATCTAAAATCGAATGACCCCTGAAGAATTGTTTAAAGACGGTTTCGATCGCTACCAAGCTGGCGAAGCCCCGGCTAATCTGATCCCCGTGTTTAAAGAAGTGTGCGAAAAAGCTCCCAAAAATGGCAATGCCTGGGCTAGCCTCGCGTGGCTCTACCTGTTGGAAAATAAACCTGCACCGGCTCAAAAGGCAGCGAAAACAGCCGTTAAATTGAACCCTCATGACCCCCAAGCTCGCATCAACCTAGCAGTAGCGATCCTCGATCTCAAAGAAAAAGGAGTGCGCCCCCACGTCGAAGTGGCTCAGCAATTAGTGATGGCTTCGGAAGAGTTGCTCGACGAAGTTAAAAAAAATTTTGAAGAAGGATTAAAGAGAAAACCCGACTGGAAGAGTCTCGCCCGCGTTAAACAGTGGCTTCTGGAGCCGTAACCACGCAAACAAGTCGATTTTTGGGCGGGGATCGAAGAAATCGGCTGTGCGGTTTATTACGACATCGTAATAAATCAATAAATAACTTTATGGAAAACTCAGGAAGTCAGTGCTAGTATTTGAAAACTTAGACGATTGCCAAATCCGCTCAGCGGTTTTCAGATTTTATTAGGATAATACTAGGAGTTGTAAAAACATGAGCACTGACAGCCACGTTAACATCAAACCAGCAACCCGGAACCACAAAGGTTTCTTTATTCAGCCCGCTTCTTACAAGTTGATGAGCATAGATAAATCTGGCTGGGCATTAATTTGCATGGACAAAGCAGTTTGTCACTATGTAGATCCTGATGATTTGCAATTGCCCAATAAATCGGGAATGTCTGAAGGTTAATTCTGAAGTTTTGAGAGACTTTAAGATGCTTTATTTGAGTAGCTGCCCTCCATTGAGGGCAGCATCTTTTTTTTGTCAGAAAAAACTCCGGCCATGAAGTCGTGTAAGGGATTTATATCAATTCCGGTTGCACTCCTCCGGAATAGTTGACTGTTGACTGTTGACTGTTGACGGGCCGGTCGAAAAACTGAATGGTTGAGTGTTAACTGTTGACTCGATTTGATTATTCCGATGCAACCGGAAAGGATATTAAGGGATAGAAGGATAGAAGGAAAAATTACCGGTTAGATTTGAAGGCAAAAAGCATCTCCAACTCAGCAGTTGTCGGTTGTGTAGAAGCTGTGGCTACGCTAACTCCTCGGAGAGAATTGAGCAATTCAGCAGCAGGCGGTGAAATTAAATTTGGCTGTACAGCAAGCAAATATTGGTTAGCCCAAGACATGGTTTTTTCCATATCTATGTAAAAGTAACCTTGGTTTGCCCGCGGTAAAGAAGTAGCGATCGCCTGAAAACTTGGACTGCTGCTTAACGGCTGGGGTGGCGTCGAAGTAATCACATCAACTAAAGGCCCGCCGAAAGCTACAAACACAGAATTTTCATTCAGCCAACCGTGCCCGAATAAAGTGCCTTGCTGGGGTATTTGCCACTCCGTAACCTCTTTGCCTTGAACTTGTCTGGGGGCGACACTGACTGTAGGATTGCTTTTGGCGATCGCATCGAGTTTTTTCAGGGTTGCTTCGGCTGCAGGGCGATCGCTAGTTTCAAAAATCATCGCCGCCCCCATGCCCAACTGAGATAAAATGCCTTGATTAGAACCGATCGCCCCAATCGCAAATTCCCCATTCATCCAACCAAAAACCTCTCGATCCGCATCCAAATCCAACCGCTTAAAACTATTCCTCACCTGCTGAACTCCCCTGTCAACTTCCGGGCTATCTTGTGCCTCAGCGGTTGCTTGCGACCAAATTTGATCGATTCCCTTGCCACCGACTAACGCAATGGTTTCGACGGGAAATCTGGGCAACAATTTCGATGCAAATTGTGGATTTTGCTGCACGAATTTAGGGTCTAACTGAGCAATAGTTTTTACCCTCAATCCCTCACTATCCGCCCCAATTCCCGCAACCAAAGACTTCACTTGTTTGAACTGCGAAAACACTGTCCAAGGCAACTGGATATCGGCGGAAAAATTAGCTTTCAATTGCTCAATTGCCGCCGGATAGTCAGCAATATAAACAGTTGCGATCGGATTCTTGACACCAGCACTCTCAGAAAAAAACTTAGTTGTACTCTGCTGCGTAGCCAGGGAGGGTTCTCCTTTAAAAGTATCGATCGCCAATTCCACAGGCTTTTTCAAAGGAGCCATCACTAATTGGTCGTTCAGCAAAGCCAAACTGTAGCGCTTGCCAGTTGGCTCTGCAATTTCAAAAATTTTAACTCCTTTATACTCGGTTTCTTGAGTAGTTGCACCGGGCTGAGATTTTAATTTATTAGCAAAATTCCAAGCGCTAATTTTATTTTTGACGCTCACTACTACCAGCAGTTTTGGAGGCTCTGTATTCGTCACAGCATCAGGGGGCAGCAAAGCGACCATGACCCCCCCTAACCAAGGTTTTAAGTCCCTGTCAAAGTCGATTTGAGTGCCTGCCAAGCTTTGTTCTTGAAAGGTCTTCAAACCCTGACCGACCAACTTTTGAGCCCCTGGCGTGCCAAATCGCTGCAATTGTGACAGCGCTTGGGGATTGGGGGAGATAAACGCGGCCATCATTGCTTCGTCGGGTACAACTTTGGCGCTGTCTTGAGGGTTGGATACTTGTTGGCTCAAACCCTGGAAGTAAAAGTAGACCGCAGCGCTACCTGCTGCGGCGATGGAGGCAGCAATTAGAAGCTTTGATTTTTTTGCAGGCATGGTTTGTGTTCCTCGCGTCCTTTATCAGTTTAATGAAAATACACTTGGCTTGTGGGGAGGCGATCGGGCCTGCTCTCTAGTTTTGTATAATCAAAGACAAGTTTGGACGATCGTCTAAACTGCTAGAACTGTGCATTATTGGTAAAAGGTCAGGAACCTTAGCCTAAAGGCATAAGGCTTGAAAGAGAAATCTAGAAAGCCATCCTGACCAGCCTAAGTCCTTCGCGGACTACGTTTTTTGAGTCACGACACCAGGCGGATGCGTAGCTAGTCCCCTGCTCTGTCGCTGAGAGTTAAACAATCTTAAGGTCACTGAGATAGTGCTTTCAGCCTAACAAGCTCTTAAAACATTGGCGAAGCTAACTTTACTCCGAAAGGAGAACGGGACAACCATATCCCGACGGAGGGGCACCCATACCCCTCCACCCCGGAAGGGGATTCAAATTAATGTAAAGCCGTCCTAAAAGGACGGGGTTTCAAACCCAATTTTCCGATGAAAGTAGCGATCGCGGGAGCAACAGGATTTGTAGGTAGCCGGCTGGCGGAGAAGCTGCAAGCTGCGGGACATCAAGTGGTGGTTTTGAGCAGGGATGCGGCGAAGGCTAGCCGAGTTTTTCCGGCTTCAGCTTATCCGAATTTGGAAGTTGTCGCCTACACTCCAGCGGAGTCTGGTGATTGGCAAAAGTCGATCGCGGGCTGCGACGCTGTTGTCAATTTAGCTGGGGTTCCGATTGCGGAGGAAAGGTGGACGGAGGCGCGCCAGCAGGCAATTCTGGACAGTCGCAGACTGACGACGGCAAAATTGGTCGAGGCGATCGTCAATGCTAATCCTAGACCATCAGTGTTTGTTAGCGCATCGGCGATCGGCTATTACGGAACCAGCGAAACCGCTGAGTTTGACGAAACGAGCCTCGCGGGAAACGATTTTTTAGCAGCAGTTTGCAAAGACTGGGAAGCAGCAGCCCAACCTGCAAAAAATGCGGGAACGCGGTTAGCAATTTTGCGGCTGGGGATAGTTTTGGGAATGGGAGGCGCCTTGGCAAAAATGCTGCCACCTTTTAAACTATTTGCAGGCGGCCCGATTGGGACAGGAAAACAGTGGTTTTCTTGGATTCATCGCGAGGATGTGGTTGATTTAATTTTGTACGCTTTGCAAAATTCGCAAGTTGAAGGCGTTTTGAATGCGACAGCACCAAATCCGGTGCGGATGAATGAATTGTGTCAAACTTTAGGAGAAGTTTTAAAGCGACCTTCTTGGTTGCCGGTGCCAGGTTTTGCTTTAGAAATGCTTTTGGGAGACGGGGCAAAACTTGTTTTGGAAGGGCAGAAAGTGTTGCCAAAACAAACTTTAGCTAGCGGTTTTCAATATCAATATCCGACGCTGAGATTAGCACTCGAAGAGATTTTGTCTGGAAGCTAGGAAGTAGCCGAATCATCGTTGTCCAAGAAACCGGATTTCTTCGATAATTGTGGCATCCTCACGCCGGATTTTGTTAATAAACCCGGTTTCTGAGGGTCCTGCGGGCCTAATCCAAGAAACCGGGTTTCTGCGAGAATGTTGGCATCTTCACGCCCGATTGTGGTAAGAAAGCCTGTCTCTGAGTCCCATGCGATCGCTGTTATCATAAAATCACTTGAGAACAGAAGGGAACGACAATGCAAACCCAAGAAAAACCAGCAACCGAAAAGCAACCACAAACAGAAAAAGGCTACTACACGCCAGAGGAATATCTCGCATTAGAAGAAAGTGCGATCGACAAAAGTGAATACCATGATGGGGAAATCGTACCAATGACAGGCGGAACAACCAACCACAACAAACTTGCACTGAATTTTTCTCGCAAATTCCCCTTGACTGTGAATGGTCAAGATTACGAGACATTTATCAATGATGTGCGCCTGTGGATACCCCAAACTCGCCGCTACGTCTATCCCGATATCATCGTCATTCAAGGAGAACCTATTTATCACGAAAACAACAAAACAATTGTTACAAATCCTCTGGTAATCGTCGAGGTTTTATCCAATTCAACCAAAGACTACGATCGAGGTGGTAAATTTCTCGCCTATCGATCAATCCCGGAATTTCGAGAATACATTTTAATTGACCAATACAGCTATCACATTGAACAATTTGCTAAAAGTTCTAATGGCAAATGGGTATTAACAGAATATGATTCAGAGGAATCTCTATTAACCCTAGAATCCGTAGAATTTCAAATGTCGCTGAGAGAGATTTACGAACGAATTAATTTTGAAGTTGAAGACGAAGAAGTAAACCAGACAAAAAGTGAAATTCAAGAATAAGAGCGAGTCCGCGCCAACTCGTTCAAAAACTGGCTTTCTTTGCGACTTTTTCTCGATCGTGAGCTTTGAGCAAACTCGCCGGATCGGGCCCAGCGGGGATAATGCAGCCGGGATTCAGCGGGAACAAATTGCCGTAATAATCGCGTTTGACAGCCTCCAAATCGCAAGTGCCAGCAACTCCCGGTAACTGGTACAAATCGCGCAGATAAGCTCCCAAATGCTCGTAATCTTGAATGCGGCGCACATTGCATTTGAACAAGCTGTAGTAAACGGCATCAAAACGGAATAGAGTAGTAAAAAGCCGCACGTCTGCTAATGTCACCCGATCGCCACAAAGATAACGACTCCTCAAGAGCGATCGATCGATCTCGTCTAAAACAGCAAACAATTCACTGCAAGCCGAATCATAAGCAGCTTGAGATTGCGCGAAACCGCAGCGATAAACGCCGTTATTCACCGATTGGTAAATCTTCTCATTCCACTCGTCAATTTGTTCTCGCAAATCCAGAGGATAAAGATCCATTTGAGGATTGCTAGCAAACTCGTTAAACTCCGAGTTTAGCATCACAATAATTTCCGAACTCTCGTTATTGACGATCGCCTTTGTCGAGTCATCCCACAGCACCGGCACCGTACACCGCCCCTGATAGCCCGGTAAAGCCAACTGGTAAAGTTCCGGCATCGTATTGCAGCCAAAAGTCTCCGACTCCATCACCCACATTCCCCCTTCCGAGGGATACACAATAGACACCGATATCGCATCTTCCAGCCCTTTGAGCGCCCTCGTCACCAGAGTGCGGTGCGCCCAAGGGCATCCCGTACCCACGAAGAGGCGATACCGTCCCGCAGCGGGTTGGTGAGGGTTGTCTGGTGCAGTGCTGACAAAGTTGCGGAAACTGCTGCTGGGGCGAATGTATGCTCCCGTGCGATCGGGCGGCGCTAGTTTTGACATCATTAATTGCCACATTGATGTCCAGACAAATTTGCCGAGCTTGACTGTTACGGATGAAGGAAGCGATTTGTTTTTCACAATGCGATTAAAAGAGGTTTGCTAACATAATCTGCTTATTTTAACTCACATTGCGAGGTTTATTCCCTCGTTCCCAGGCTCTGCCTGGGAACGCAGATGCTTTGGCTCTGCCTCCCTCTGTTCCCTCACCTGAGAACGAATTTTCTAGGATCTGCCAGAGGCTATTTCAGCATAAGCTCGATCGATCAATCGGCGAGCAACCGTCTGAATTCCCGTATGTTCGTAATAATTGGTAGTCATGTCTAAAAACGCCGCCACATAATCCAATTTGTCATCAGTAACATCAACGTATTGCTTGAGATGGCCCAAAACTATGGCGGGAGTTAAGCCGCGAGACTGTACTAAATTGTTCATCCAACCTTGCGCTGAAGCGAAAGTAGTTGTCACAAATCCGAACTTTTGTGAATTATTTGCGCCGGGAATTAGGTTGCTGATATTTTGGAATGTTGAGTTTTGCTGCAAGGTTGAAGGATTCAATCCGCCTATGGTATTTTGTGCTACTCGAATGAAGTCCGGGCCAAGGGGAATTAAACCGTCAACACACACTAAAGCAGCCATCCGCATCAGAGATTCGCCTTTGTAATGAGATAAATAATTACCAAAGCTTCCCACATTGTTAAGGGAAATATTGTTAAGTTTGCAGTAGGCTATTAGCTCGATCGCCACTTTGACACACAAGTCGATCGTTTGAGTTGTGTCAGCTTTGGGAGTGAGGCGGTTGAGAAAGGAAAGAAAGCCGATGTTTTCGCCAATTTTACTGGCCATAGCCGTTGCACCTAACGCACTGTCGGCGCTGTCTGCTAACTGGTAAAGCCTGACTACGCCTTGATATGGCTCATTGGGGTTAGCGTAAAGCTCGATCGCGCGATCGCGAATTTTTTCAACTAATTTGCGCTTGGTTTCCCCAGTCACCGCTTGAATAGTATTCTCAAAACCCGTTAGATTATTCCACTCCCCCGGAACCACAAAATCGAGGGATTTGAGCATCATCACAGTGACGCCACCAGACGGCAAATTGTCAACCAATTCCACAATAGATTTGCTCATCAAAAACTCCTGAATAGCCCGATTTAAAGTGTTCTTCCAAATACTCCAACTTCGGCCAATCCGATTCCAGATTCCAGATGAATTCCCCAGAAGGAAGTAGGTAAGCACAAATAAATATTATACCACCCGATCCACTTTTGCCCTACTCTGATCTTTCCTCTCTTCTCTAACTCTGCGTTCTCAGCGCCCTCTGCGGTTCATTAAAAAAAGTCTTTTTCACCAAACATTTGCATTTCACTCGCCAGCATAAAGTTAACTTTCATTATATTAACCGACTCAAAATCGCCTAAGCGTGTTAAAATAAGTGGCGCAAAATAGAAAAACATAAAACATGACGGTTGCAGTTAACAAAACTCCGGGATTAGCCTCGCGCTTAGTAAATGGCGTCCTTTCCATCAAGCCTTTGGCTAATCTAGCCAAGCACCAAGCACGGGAAATGATGATAAAAAGAGGAGAAAAAATCGGAGTGCATTGGCGACAAGAATCCCAAGCACTTTTGTCCCGGAATTGGGATGCAGAATTGCTCAGCGTTCAAAATCCCGATCTTGTTTACCCGAAATATTATCTAACATCATTCCACGCTTATGAAAAAGGTAATATGAGTTGGGAAGCTGCTACAGAAGTTGAAGTTGCCGCCCGTACAGTTCACGCCACTATTTGGCCGGAAGCAGGTGCAGAAGGCGATGCAAAACTCCGCGCCAGCTATCACGAAGTCATCAAATCTCAGATTGCTTCTTCGCCGCGAGATATTGTTGATTTAGGATGTAGTGTGGGAATGAGTACCTTTGCCCTTGGGGAGGTTTACCCGCAAGCGAAGATGACTGGGGTGGAGTTATCGCCTTATTTCTTAGCCGTTGCTAAATACCGTTCCCAACAGCGAGAATCTGAATCTTTAAATCAAAAATCTCCCACTTGGGTGCACGCTGCTGCTGAATCTACTGGTTTGCCTGCGGCTGCTTTTGATTTAGTTTCTATGTGTTTAGTTTGTCACGAATTGCCACAGAAAGCTACGAGAGAAATTTTTCGGGAAGCGAGGCGTTTGCTACGTGTTGGCGGACATTTGACAATTATGGATATGAATCCTCAGTCGGAAGTGTATGCCAAAATGCCTCCTTATATTTTGACTTTGCTCAAGAGTACGGAGCCTTATTTGGATCAGTATTTTGGGTTGGATATTGAGCAAGCTTTGGTAGATTCCGGTTTTGCCCAGCCGACAATCACTTGTAATACAGTCCGACACCGCACTATTGTTGCTGAGGCAATATAGCGGTTTTCAGTATAGTGAAGTACAGATATCGGGTAGGACACGGCACTGCCGTGTCTAAAGCTGTATTTATTTCATCGGGTTGAAAACTGCTATAAATAGTAAAGTTGCATCGATATTATTCAATGCTTGGGGCGGTGCGTGAGTGTAAATAGTCTAATCTGTGGATTTAAACATTTCGGCGATCGCACCCCCTACCGATAAATAATGGCGATGCTACCGGATTTGATATTAGACAGCCGTAGAAGCTATTCACAGCGCCATTTGTTAGACATTTTGATAGAACCCTAAAAGAAGGACATGAGCATGAACCCGACCGACCCATCTCCAAACGTCATCGATTGTTTGCAGGTTATCTTGGATGCGACAGCATCGAAAAATTACGAGCTTTTTACTACAGTCGGTGATGCAGGCTACAAAGCGAGCATTACACAAAAAATGTTTGACGATGTTAGCGAGCAGCTTGCTTCCCGCCTGCAAAAGGGATACTCAATTAATTATTTTGGTGAAATAAAACAAGGTAATTTTCCGATTTATTTGTGGAAGCTGAGTTTTGAAGATGGTGGAGATGAATTTGTGGCACACATGACTATGAATGGAGACAAAGTTGCTGGGATTTTCATCGAATAACCTATCTTGGTGATAGTGATTCCGGTTGCACGAATGATATGATTGTTGAATGTTGAGTAAAATTAGGATTTCCTGAAAACTGACTGTTGGGATATTTGAACAATACTGATGCAACCGGAAACAATATGATTAGAAAGCTAACGAAACACACTATTTTTAGTGTAGATTGACCTTGACCATGAAATTTATTTTCGGTCTATCGACATAGGGTAGAAACCGGGTTTCTGAGCGTAAGTCACACCAGAACTATGAATGGACAAAACATCTGTTGGTAGAAATGTGTGCACCCATATCTCGAAAGTGGCGAGAGGAATGCTTAACTCAAGGACTTGATGTTTGTAAACGAGCCTTGATTTACTGAATAGAGATAATTCCCGTTAAACTAAAGTTAATGGGGCATCTCAGTTTAGCGGTTGGGTGCTCCTATCTACATTAGTTAAAGGTCTTTTGTTTATCTTTTTTATAAATACACAATATTATGAGCACTTGTCATCAAAGCCTGATTACTCATATCTCTTGGGGACGTATTAAAGTAACCACTGACGGCCAAACTTGTCAATTCAAAGATTGTAAAATATGGTGGGGAGGTGCTAAGGAATGGGATTGGAGACTCACAGGTACTCGTCACCAACCAGGTATTCAACCTGCTGATATCGAAGAAATTTTAGAGCAAGGTATAGAATTTATGGTTTTGACACGTGGTATGGAACTCATGCTACATACCTGTCCCGAAACAGAAGAACTGCTGCATCAAAGAGGTATTGAGTATTATATTGGGTCTACCAAATTGGCTGCAGGGCTATTTCATTCTAGTGTAAGGCCTGATAGAATAACAGATTAATCTCACTGAGGGTTCAGGTCAAAATGTCCCAGATAACAATTGTTGAAGCATTT